>JAEZBA010000621.1 GCA_023430245.1 Pseudomonadota bacterium | reverse complement strand
ACCTGAACCGCCATGCCCTCCCCCATTCCCCCGAAGCCGGCGAGTTCATGATGACCCAGCAGCTTGAAATTCCACGCTACCGAATCGGACGCACGCGACTTGAGGGCATTTTCGGGCATTGCAATCTCCAGACACACAACCAGCCATGCCCGGGATTCGCCCCGGGCACCAACCTGCTCGACTAGCACAGAACGCCGATGGCCGGGACGGACCCGGCCATGACGCAGATGATCGACCTTTAGGACGCCGCGCGCGCCTTCTCCATGAAGTCCGGCCGCAGCGCCTTTTTCCAGTCGGGGATCGCGGAAATCCTCTTGGCCTTGAGCAGAATTTCCGCCTCCCCCTGCATATAGGGTGCCAGATCGGCCGGGAAGCCGGGATTGACCTCGACGCGTGCCAGCGCCTTCTCGAAGGTCTCCGGCGCCATCTTGTAGCCCTTCTCGGTATAGAATTTGTAGATCGCGTCAGCGACCTTCTTCGGCTGTTCCTTGAAATCACGCGCGACATCGAGCCAGGCCTGCAGATAGGCGACCACGGCCTTCGGGTTCTGCTCGATGAAGTCCGGCGTCGCCGCCATGAACACCGGCATTTTGTCGTAGGGCGAGAAATCGGTGAGGATGTTGGCAATCCCGTCGGCTTCCGCGATCGCATTATACGGCTCGACCGTCACCGCCGCGTCGATGGTCTTGGCAGCCAGCGCGGCAACCATGTCGTTGACGTTCATGCGCACCTCCTGCCAGTCGCTCTTCTGCAGGCCGGCCTTGGGCGCGATCGTGTTGGTGAAGATGTTGGCGGTCGACGCTCCGACCTGATTGCCGATCTTCTTGCCCTTGAGTTCGGAGACGCTCTTCAGGTTGAGATCCTTGCGGGCAAGGACCGCGGCGGTCTTTCCGACCTCTTCGATCACGGCAATGCCGACCAGGCCGCCCTTGTCGTGTCCGAGGATCATGGACTGGCCGGCATAGGTGCCGAGATCGACCTGACGCGCCACCATCTGCTGCATGGTGAGATTGCCGGACGGAACGGCAAATTCCTCGAACTTGAGGCCGCGCTTTTCGAGCGCACCGGAGCGCAGGAGATAATAGGTCGGCATACCCCACATGTTGGTCTGATAACCCTGACGGATCGTCGCTATCTGCGCATCTGCGAAGCGCATCCCGCCAAATCCGGCGACAAGCGCGGCGCCGCTTGCAACGAGATAGTCTCGGCGGGTCAGCCCATTCCTCTGTGTCGTCATGGCTAAGTCCTCCCTGTGCCGGCCGCAACCGGTTTTGTTCTCAGTTCTGTATCTGGCCCAGTTCTCGCAGCAGTTTCTTCTGATAGTCGAGAAATTCCACACTCAGCGGATCGCGCGGCCGCGGCAGATCGATCTGCATCTCCGCCTTCACGGTGCCGGGATGCGGTGTCATGACGATCACCCGGTCGGCGAGATACACCGCCTCGGAGACGTTGTGGGTCACGTAAATCACGGTCTTCTTTGTCTCGCGCCAGACATCTGCAAGCAGGCGCTGCATGTCGTCGCGGGTGAGTGCGTCGAGGGCCGCGAACGGCGCGTCCATCAGCAGCACGGCCGGGTTATAGGCGAGCGCGCGGGCAATCGCGACGCGCTGCTGCATGCCGCCGGACAGATGGTGCGGATAGGATTTGACGAACTTTTCCAGCTTCACCAGGCGCAGTTGCTCGAGCGCGATGGCTTCGCGTTCGTCCTTCGGCACGCCCTTCATTTCGAGACCGAAGGCAACATTGCCGAGCGCCGTGCGCCATGGGAACAGCTGGGCAAAGTCCTGGAAAACCACGCCGCGGTCCATACCGTGGCCGTTGACTTTCTTGCCGCCGATCTTGATTTCGCCGCCACTCGGCGAAATGAATCCTGCGATGATGTTGAGCAGCGTGGACTTGCCGCAGCCGCTCGGACCGACGAGACAGAGAAACTCGGAGCGGTCGATATCGAGGCTCACATCCTGCACGCCGGTCACGCGTCCGGCGGGAGTGTCGTAGTTGAGACAGACGTCCCGGATTTCGATTTCAGCCATCCCGACCGCTGCACCTTTCCTTATGTACGCGCCGCCCGAACCATGCCCCAGCGCATGACGGTGGCCTTTTCGATGGATCCGAAAAATAGCCGCTCGAATGCAAAGCCGATGAGACCGATCACCGCCAGCGAGGCGAGCATCATGTCGGTTGCAAGGAACTCCTTGGAATCGAAGATCACCCAGCCGAGCCCCCAATCGGAAGCCGCCAGAAATTCCGCTCCGATCACCGCGATCCAGGCACGCAGAAATGCCTGCCGCACGCCGGTGATGATGAAGGGCGACGCGGCCGGAATCATGACCTTCCAGAACATCGATTGTCCGTTTGCACCCATGGCGCCGGCCGCACGCAGCCACAACGGGTTGACCGACCGGACACCCGACCAGGTATTGATCAGAATCGGGAACGTCGCGGCATAGAACACAATCAGGATCGCGACCGTGTTGCCGAGCCCGAACCACAGGATGAAGACGGGAACCCAGGCGAGCGAGGGGATCGGCATGAGCGCGCTCGCCAGCGGCAGGAAGAAGTTCTCGACGCGCTTGAACCGGGCCATCAGCACACCGAGCGGCACCGCAACGATAATCGCGAGCGTCATTCCGAACAGCACGCGGTAGAGCGTCGCGGCTGCGTGGTGCAGCATTGTACCGTCAGTCAGCGATGTCCATAGCGTGGCACCGACCTTCGACAGGGGCGGGAGCAGAACGGCCGGAAAATAGCCGCTGCGCGCCGCGATTTCATAAATGACGAGCAGGCCGATGACAGAGGTTGCGGCTCGTCGCCAGGTGCGGATGCGTTCGGCGGTCAACGTCATCGCATCATGCCCCAGCGAACAAGCGTGTAGTCTTCGAGCTTCTGGAACACGAGCTTTTCCAGTGTGAGCCCGATGATTCCGATCACGGCCACGCCCGCCAGCATCACATCGGTATTGAGAAACTCGCGCGCCCCGAAGATCAGCCAGCCAAGCCCCCAAGACACCGCGGCGAGCATCTCGACGCCGACCAGCACCCGCCAGGCCTGTGCCAGCCCGAGCCGCCAGCCCGTGAGGATATACGGCAAGGCGCCGGGCAGGATGACATGGCGGAATACCTTCTGGTCGCTCGCGCCCATGGCCTGCGCCGAACGCAGCCAGATTTCCTTCACCGCCTTGACGCCCGTCCATGTGTTGAACACGATCGGGAACGTCGACACGAACGCAACGAGGAGAATTGTGGGCAGATTGCCGAGCCCGAACCACAGCAGGAATAACGGCGCATAGGCAATGCCGGGAATTGGCGCAAGCATCGCGACGATCGGCAGCGTGTAGTCTTCGGCGCGCTTCGACCGCCCCATCGCAATGCCGATCAGCACGCCGATCGCCGCGGCGATTGCGAAGCCCGCAAGCAGCCGCAGGATGGTCTCGAACGCATGATGCGGCAGGATGCCTGAAACGGTCAGTTGCCAGAACGCGCTGGCGATGTCGCCGAGGGTCGGAAACAGCTTGCTCGGGAACGACCCGCTGCGAGCGACGATCTCCCAGATGATGCCGACCACGACAAACGGGAACGCGTTGCGCGCAAAGCTGCGCAAAGCCTGCCCGCCGGATGTGGCAGACGGGACTGGAGCCGCGGACGCTGCCTGCACGGCATCGGTC
>JAEZBA010000205.1 GCA_023430245.1 Pseudomonadota bacterium | reverse complement strand
CGCGCGCCAGTCATCTTTCGTCCCTGCATACCGGCATCAAGGCGATGTCGGCGGCACTGATGCGCATGACAGAGCGCTGCGATCCCTACATATTCTATAACCGCATACGGCCCTACCTGGCGGGATGGCCCGCACCCGGCCTCACCTATGCCGGCACCGGCACGCCACCGCAGGTGTGGGCCGGCGGCAGCGCCGCGCAGAGTTCGCTGCTGCAATCCTTCGACGCCGGGCTCGGCATCCGGCATGAACACGCGCACACCCGCGATTTCCTCGACGCCATGCTGCAATACATGCCGCCGAAACACCGCGCTTTGGTCGGGCGCTTGCGCGAGACCAGCACGATCCGAGAGCGCGCGGAGAACGGCTCACCGGCGCTGCGCGATGACTACAACGCCTGCATCGCGGCGACCGACGAATTCCGCCGCAAGCATATCGGGCTGACGTCGCAATACATCATCAAGCAGGCGAGCACCCACGTCGGCCCGGGTACGACCGGCACCGGCGGCACCGATTTCGTCGAGTTCCTGCGCGAGTCGCGGGTCGAGACCGCACGCTCCCAACTGACATAAGTCGCACTGCTGAAACGACTTTCTGCGCAAGGCCTCTCTCCGATCGGCCGGCGCCGCCACGTTTCAGCCTCATAAACATACCGAGCAGGCGTTATGTAACTTGACTCCCCGCGAGCAGGCGTCATGATCTCCGCAACGACACGGGACCCGCCGTCCCGCGAAAAAATGTCGGACGGGAGGAGCAACGATGAGGCGAAGCGCATCCGCGCGTGGCGACCTGCGCCGCTCACCGGAACAACTGCGTCCATCACAGCCCGGCGCGTCGCGCCGCCCTCCCCGCCGTACGCAGGAATCCCGCTCGACAGCCGCACGCGCAAAATTGCTGCGCGCGACCATCGAATTGTTGCAGGAGCGCGGCTATGCCGGCCTCACCACCAAGGAGGTGGCGACCCGCGCCGGATTTTCGAACGGCGCGCTGATGCATCATTTCTCGACCAAGGCCGATCTGGTGATCGCCGCGGGCGCCTTCATCTACGAGCGCCATATCGAGGAGGGCCGGAAAGCGGCCAACAGCGCAGCGGCACGCAAGGATCCGCTGAAGGCTTTCATCGCCGATTGTGAGAATGTCTATCTCGGCAATTCCTTCATCCCGACAACGGAAATGATGGTGGCCGCGCGCAGCGATCCGCTGATGAACGCGCCCTTCGACGTCTTCATGGAAGATTATCGCAAAACCATGAACGAGATCTGGCTGAAAGCCTTCATGCGCGCGGGCTACAGCGAAGAGCGGGCGTCGTTCACCATCATGTCGACGCTCTTCATCATCCGCGGCATGGCGATCAATTCGATCTGGCAGAAGAACATGCCCTATTACCGCTCGTTCCTGCGCGAATGGGCCAAGATCGAGCGAGCCGGCGCGCTGAAGGGCGCGCGCGCTCCGGTTCGCTGACACCACCTCACAACCGGGAGATACTCGTGACGCTGCAGCAGAACAAGGATCGCATCCAGACCACGCATATCGGCAGCCTGCCACGGCCGCACAAGTTGCTCGATATCCTGAAGAAGAAATTCAGCGGCGAAGCCATCGACGAAGCGGAATTCGAGACGATCCTGGCGGATTCCGTCAAGGCCAGCGTGCAGAAGCAGAAGGATTGCGGCATCGACATCGTCACCGACGGCGAATTCTCCAAGCCCGGCTTCTTCACCTATATCCAGGAGCGCCTCGAAGGCTTCGAGCCGCGTGCGGGCCAGAAGATGGTCCTGTTCCAGAAGGAGGTCGAAGCCTTCCCGGACTATTACCAGGAGTATTTCAAACAGGCGATGATGGGCGGCACCATCGTGCCGATCACCCCGGTGGTCTGCGTCGGTCCGGTGAAGTATCGCGGCGACAAGGCGGTTCAGCGCGACATTGCCAATGTGAAAGCCGCGGCCAAAGCCGCCGGCATTCCCGACGAGCACGTGTTTCTACCGGCGACCGCGCCCTCCGGCGTCGGCGTCAACGAATATTACTAGTCGGACGATGAGTATTTCCACGCCCTCGCAATCGAGATGGGCAAGGAATACAAGGCGATCGTCGATGCCGGCATCCTGGTCCAGGTCGACGATCCGTTCCTGCCCGACATCTTCGTCGAGCCCGGCCTCGACGAGAAGCAGATGAAGCGCCGCGCGCAGATCTATGCCGAGGCGGTCAACACCGCACTGAAGGGCATTCCGCGAGAGCGCGTGCGCTTCCACACCTGCTACGGCATTAATGAAGGTCCACGGCTCTATGAGGCGTCGCTCGCCCAGATCATCGAATATGTGCTGTCGATCAACGCCGGTTCCTATTCGTTCGAGGCAGCCAATCCCCGCCACGAGCACGAATATCACCTGTTCGAGACCGTGAAGATTCCGGACGGCACCGTGCTCTGCCCCGGCGTGATCACCCATGCCAGCAACATCGTCGAGCATCCCGAACTGATCGCGGAGCGCCTGATCCGCTTCGCCAAACTTGTTGGGCGCGAGAACGTGATGGCCGGCGGAGATTGCGGCTTCTCCTCGCAGGCTTTGTACCGCACCGAGGTTCACGACAGTGTGGTCTGGGAGAAATTCAAGGCGATGCGGGAAGGCGCCGACATCGCGACCAGGAAGCTCTGGAACTGAACGACCAAGGCGCCGCCACAAGGCGCATCACCGGGAGGAATAGCATGATCAAGACACTGCTACTCGGAGCCGCATGTCTTGCGGCCGCCGCTCTGCCTGCACATGCGCAGAAAGAGGTGAAGATCGGATTTGTCTCGACCTTCAGCGGGGGCGCAGCCGTCATCGGCAACGAGATGCGGGATGCTTTCGAACTCGCGCTGGATCATCTCGGCCGCAAGATGGGAGGACTGGACGTCAACGTCATCTATGAGGACGACCTGCAGAAGCCGGATATCGGAAAGCAGAAAACCGACAAGCTCGTGCAGTCCGACAAGGTGAACTTCCTGACCGGCTATGCGTGGTCGAATGTGCTGCTGGCCTCGCTGAAGTCGGCCATCGACGCCGATACATTCCTCATCAGCGCCAACGCCGGACCATCGCAAATCGCCGGCGAGTTGTGCTCGCCTTACTTCTTCTCGACATCATGGCAGGGCGATCAGGTGCCGCAGGCGGTCGGCGAATACATGAACCAGAAAGGCGTGAAATCGGTCTATCTGATCGCGCCGAATTACGCGGCGGGGAAGGATGTGATCTCCGGCGTCAAGGCAAATTTCAAGGGTAAGGTCCTTGGCGAGGATTACACCAAATGGCCTGACCAGCTCGATTTCTCCGCCGAATTGTCCAAGGCGCGAGCGGCCAAGCCGGATGCGATCTTCGCCTTCTATCCGGGCGCAGCCGGTGTGCAATTCCTGACCCAGTACAGTCAGTCCGGCCTGCGTGGACAAATTCCGCTCTATACCTCTTTCATCATTGACGAGATTTCGATACCGCGCCTGAAGGATCTGTCGCTGGGCGTGCCCGGCGCGCAGCACTGGGTGGCCGACCTGCCGAACGACGCCAACAAGAAGTTCGTCGCCGACTTCAAGAAGAAGTATGGCCGCGAACCGTCGTTTTACGCGGCCCAGGCCTACGACTCGGCGAAGCTGATCGACAGCGCGGTCAAGGCCGTAGGCGGCGACCTTACAAAAAAGGACGCCATGCGCGATGCCATGCGCAAGGCGAACTACGATTCGGTCCGCGGGCCCTACAAGTACGGCAACAACCACTTCCCGATCCAGAACTTCTATCTGCAGGAAGCGGTGAAGGATGGTGACGCCTTTACCCTCAAGACCGTCGGCACGGCGCTGAAAGATCATCAGGATCGTTATGCGGCCAAATGCACCATGAAGTGGTGAGAGCCAGACGCACACGAAAAAAGGGCCGGCGGGTGACCGCCGGCCTTTTCAGTTGGACACACGCAAACGTCAGGACTCAGCGATTGGGGCCACCGCCCCAGCTCATGCCGGCGCCGCGCATCCACGGACCGAAGGCATAGCCGGGCAGCACTTCCTTGGCGATCGCCACCTGCTTTTCGTCGAATGACTTGATCAACTCGTCGACCGCGGCATTGACGCTGTCCTGCTCCTTGCGGCGCTGCTGGATCATGGCGTCGCGGAACTGACGATGTTCCTCGGTCGACATCTTACGCACGGCGTCGCGGTCCATGCTCTCACGCCGAGTCTTGCGGGCATCGGCCACCTCTTTCAACGTCGTCGCATATTTGGTCCAGGCCTGCTCCTGCGCCTCAGTGATACCGATCTCCTTCTTCACGCTTTCCAGGCGCGCCGGATCGAAGCCCCGGCCCATGCCCGGTCCACCGCGACCTTCGTGGCGTTGATGATGGCGGTGGTGGTAGCCATGGCCGCGATAGCCGCGATCTGAATCGTCCCGATCGAACCTGCGGCCCTCGCGCCAGCCGCCACCGCGGCCGTCACGGCGGTCGTAGTCCCGATCGCTGTCATATCCACGGCCGTCGCGGCGGTCGTATCCGCGGTCCCGATCAGGTCCGCGGTCCATGTCGTCCCGCCCGCGGCCATATCCGTATCCGTGATGCATGCCATGACCACGACCGTGATAACCACGGCCGCGCGGACCGCAATTCTCGTCGCCACGACCGCCGGCGCGCGGACCATAGCCACGGCTATCGTCGTCGCGATCGCGCCAACGCGGGCCGCGGTCATCGTCGCGCCAGCGCTGTCCGCTCCAGCCATCGGCTCCCTCGCCGCGCATATAGCAGGACCCGCATCCCTCGCCGTCCTGTGCCGAGGCCGCTTGCGTCAGTCCGCCCAGCCCCGTCAGTCCCGCGACCAGCATGGCGGGCATTACCCATGTGCGTTTCATTTTTTGTCTCCCGGATTGCCGCAACCGAAGCGTTGCATGGCCGAACCATGGACGGCCCGTTTGACCGAAGTTTTTCAGACACGGCCAATTGTGTGACAAAGTGTGACGGCAACCCCGCCCGACAAACCCGGTTGCAACATTTCCAAAAATTAACCCGCGGTCTTTCCTATAGTGGCGCGATGTCCAATGCGCCGCATATCCTGATCGTCGACGACCATCGCGAAATTCGCGAGCTGGTCACGCGCGCGCTCGCCAAGGAAGGCTTTCGCGTCAGTTCCGCCGCCGATGGCCGCGCCATGCACAAGGTGCTGGCGGACGGACGCATCGACCTGATCCTGCTCGATCTGATGCTGCCCGGCGAGGACGGGCTGTCGCTGTGCCGCGCCCTGCGCGCGAAATCGGACATCCCCATCATCATGCTCACTGCCAAGGGCGACGAGATCGACCGCGTGCTGGGTCTCGAAATGGGCGCCGACGACTACATGCCGAAACCGTTCGGCAGCCGCGAACTGATCGCGCGCATCCGTGCGGTGCTGCGGCGCGGCCGGCAGAGCGAAGCGCTACCGAAGACCGCTGGCCGATACAGCTTCGATCGCTGGCATCTCGACACCGCGGCACGCGAACTCACGCGCGACGACGGCGTCACGGTTCCGCTCTCCACCGGCGAATATGACCTGCTGATGGCCTTCGTCGAACGCCCGCAACGGGTGCTGACGCGCGAGCAATTGCTCGACATCGCACGCGGCCGCGCCGCCGCCAATTTCGACCGTGCCATCGACACCCAGGTGAGCCGCCTGCGCAAGAAGATCGAACGCGATCCGGCCGATCCGAAGATTATCAAGACGGTCTGGGGCGGCGGCTATACCTTCACCGCAGCGGTAACCGCACAATGACGCGGTCCCTGCCCAGCGGCCTGCTCCCGAAGAGCCTGTTCGGCCAGACGCTGCTGCTGCTCCTGGCCGGACTGATTGTGTCGCATGCGATCGGCTCGTTCATCTACTCGCT
>JAEZBA010000176.1 GCA_023430245.1 Pseudomonadota bacterium | reverse complement strand
GCAGCTGCGAGATCGACTGGGCGATGACGGTGTCGGCGAATTCGTGAACGGTCGATAGCGGCAGTGTACCGGAGCGCACGGCGATGAACAGGATCGGGAAGTCCGAGGGGTTCACCTTGCGGAAGCTCGGCGGTGTGGTCATTTCGACCGGCAGGCGGCGCTGCGCGATGGTGAGCGCGGTCTGCACGTCGAGCGCTGCGGCGTCGATTGCCTCGCCGATCGAACGGCAGATGTCGACCATCGCCGGCATCAGTTCGATGACGTCGCAGTCATCGCTCGGCACCACACGCATCACCATCCAGTTCGATCTCAACCGCGACATCGATTCCGCGGCGCTGGACGTGCAGACCGCGCTCAGCATCGCGCAGCGGCGGCTCCCGGTCGAAATGACCACGCCGCCGAGCTTCCGCAAGGTGAACCCCTCGGACTTCCCGATTCTGTTCATCGCCGTGCGCTCCGGTACACTCCCGCTATCGACCGTTCACGAATTCGCCGACACCGTCATCGCCCAGTCGATCTCGCAGCTGCTGGGCGTGGCGCAGGTGCTGGTCTACGGCGCGCAGAAGTTTGCGGTCCGGGTTCAGGTCGACCCGGAAAAGGCGGCCGCGCGCGGACTTTCGCTCGACGACGTCCGCCAGGCGGTGTCCAAGGTCAATTCGTCGGTCCCGGTCGGCACCATGTCGGGGCCGCAGCAGAACATCACGTTGCAGGCGCCGCCACAGCTCTCCAAGGCGGTTGACTACGAGAACGTGGTTGTGGCCTGGCGCAACGGCGTGCCGGTCAAGCTGAATGAAGTCGCGACGGTTTTCGACAGCGTCGAGAACGATAAGGTCGCGAGCTGGTTCAACGGGGAACGTTCGATCGTGCTGGCGATCCAGCGCCAGCCGGATGCCAACACGGTGGCCGTGGTCGATTCGATCAAGGACCGGTTGCCATCGTTGCGCGCCGCGATCCCTGCCTCGGTCGAGGTCGAGATGCTGATGGACCGCTCGTTGTCGGTCCGACAGGCCGTAGCCGACGTCCAGGGTCACATGTTCATCGCGCTGGTGCTCGTGCTGCTGGTGATCTTCCTGTTCCTGCGCAAGCTTTCGGCGACCCTCATTCCCGGCCTGGCGGTGCCGATCTCGATCGTCGGCACCTTCGCCGTGATGTATGTGCTCGACTACTCGATCAACAACATGACGCTGCTGGCGTTGACGCTCTGTATCGGCTTCGTGGTCGACGACGCCATCGTCATGCTGGAAAACATCGTCCGCCATATCGAGGGTGGTATGCGCCCGTTCGAGGCGGCGCTGAAGGGCTCGCGCGAGATCGGGTTCACCATCGTTTCGATCACGCTGTCGCTGATCGCGGTGTTCATCCCGGTCCTGTTGATGGGCGGAATTGTCGGGCGCGTGTTCCGCGAATTCGCGATGACGATCTCGATCGCGATCATCATTTCCGGATTCGTATCGCTGACGCTGACGCCGATGCTGTGCGCGCGCATGCTCAAGGGGCATGATCCGCACGAAACCGAGAAGAAGCCGTTCTTCCTGCTGCGCTGGTTCGAGTCGATGTTCAACAGCTGGCTGCGCGGCTATGAATGGACGCTCGACAAGGCGATCAAGTACAAGCCGGTCACGCTGGTGATCACCATCGCCACGCTGGTCGGCACGGTCTGGCTTTATTACATCTATCCGAAGGGCCTGTTCCCGACCGAAGACACCGGCTTCATGCTGGTGGTGACGGAAGCTGCGACCGATACGTCGTTCGAGGCGATGGTGGTGCGGCAGGCGAAGATCGCCGAAATCATCAAGCAGGACAAGGCGGTCGATTATATCAACTCGACGGTTGGCGCGAGCGGGCCGAATTCGACCGCCAACTCCGGCCGTATGTTCGTAGTGCTGAAGCCGAAGAACGAGCGCGAGCCGATGCGCGCGGTGATCGGGCGCCTGATGCGTGCGACGGCGGGCGTACCCGGCATCCAGGTGTTCCCGCGGCCGATCCAGAACATCAATATCGGCGGGCGCATCTCCAAGAGCGAATACCAATACACCTTGCAGAGCGGCGACACCGACGTGCTCTACAAGGTGGCGCCCGATCTCGAACGCAGGTTCGCGCAATTGCCCGAATTGCGCGACGTCACGACCGATCTCTACATTAAGAACCCGCAGATGCTGGTCGACATCGACCGCGAGAAGGCGGCCGTCTACGGCATCACCGTCGACCAGATCCGGCAGGAATTGTTCAATGCCTTCGGCTCGCGCCAGGTGTCGACGATCTACACGCCGTCGAACGACTACCAGGTCATCATGGAGACGCTACCGAAATTCCAGGCAGACCCGGCGTATCTGTCGAAGCTCCGGATCAAGACGTCGACCGGCCAGACCATTCCGATCGAGTCGGTCGCAAAGCTGGTGCCGACGGTCGGGCCGCTGCAGGTCAACCATCAGGGCCAGCAGCCGTCGGTGACCATCTCCTACAATGTCGCGCCGGGATACTCGATCGGACAGGCCAACGAGGCGATCAAGCGGGTCGAGAGCGAAGCCAATCTGCCCGCCACCGTCACGTCGAGCTGGCAGGGTGCGACGCAGGTGTTCGAGGACGTAAAGAAAGGGCAGGGCCTGCTCATTCTCGCCGCGGTGTTCGCCGCCTATGTGGTGCTCGGCATCCTGTATGAAAGTTTCATCCACCCGATCACCATCATCTCGGGTCTGCCGTCCGCCGGCATCGGCGCGATCCTGACGCTGTGGCTGTT
The DNA here is from genome assembly GCA_023430245.1 of Pseudomonadota bacterium. Taxonomy (GTDB): domain Bacteria; phylum Pseudomonadota; class Alphaproteobacteria; order Rhizobiales; family Xanthobacteraceae; genus Pseudorhodoplanes. Next base: position 3,111 of record JAEZBA010000176.1, on the reverse strand, counting down.
CGGCATGGACCTGTCGGTGATCGCGATCATCGGCATCATCATGCTGGTCGGTATCGTCAAGAAGAACGCGATCATGATGATCGACTTTGCGATCGACCGAAGGCGCGTCGGCCTTTCCGCCGAAGCCGCGATCCGCGAGGCGGCGCTATTGCGTTTTCGTCCGATCATGATGACAACACTGGCGGCGATTTTCGGCGCGCTGCCGATCGCGCTAGGGGCCGGTGCCGGTGCGGAGCTTCGTCAGCCGCTTGGCATTGCGGTCGTCGGCGGACTGTGTCTGTCGCAATTGCTGACGCTGTACATCACGCCGGTTATCTACATCTATCTCGACCGCTTCGACCGCATGCTCAAGCACCGTCTGGAGCCGCAACTGGTCGAGGTGCCCGAGGTCGAGCGGCCGCGCGCGGTGGCCGCCGAGTAAGCCGCGCGCATCGCTGGCGCGTGGTCGCCTGCGTCAGGCAGGCGCGACGGCATAGTTCTTGCTGTCTTGTCTCCGAACCCTTTGGAGACAATGCATGCGTCGTTATCCGCTTTTTGCTCTGCTCATTTCGCTGGCAGCATCGCCTTCGGCCTTTGCAGATTCGTGGCCGTCGAAGCCGATCAAGGCCGTGGTGCCGTTCGGCGCCGGCTCCGCGACCGACATCATCCCGCGCGTCGTGTTCGAGCAATTGCAGGGGCAACTCGGCCAGTCGATCGTGGTGGAGAACCGTGGCGGTGCCGGCGGGACCATCGGCGCAGCGCAGGTCGTGAAGTCCGATCCCGACGGCTATACTTGGCTGGTGCATTCTTCGGCGCATACGGTGGCGCCCGCGATCTATCCGAGCCTGCCGTTCAAGCCCGAGACCGATCTGGTGCCGATGTCGATGATCGGCAGCGTGCCCAATGTGCTTATCATCTCGCCGTCGAAGGGCATCAAGACGATTCAGGACTTCGTCGCCTATGGCAAGGCCAATCCCGGCAAGCTGAATTTTGCTTCGGTCGGGATCGGGTCGGCCGTACATATGAGCGCGGAGCGTTTCCGCGTCAGTGCTGGCTACGACGCTGTCCATATTCCCTTCAAGGGCGGTGCCGAGGCACTGGCCGAGGTGATCGCCGGCCGGGTCGATTATTACTTCTGCCCGATCGCGACCGCGCTGCCGCATATCCGCGAGGGCAAGCTGCTGGCGCTCGCTGTGTCGTCGAAAACGCGGGCCGCGCAATTGCCGGACGTGCCGACCACCCTGGAAGCCGGCTTTCCCGATTCCGACTACACGCTGTGGGTCGGCATTCTCGGACCGTCCGGTACGCCGAAGGAGGTCACCGAGAAACTGAATGGCGAGATGAAGAAGGCGCTCGCTACACCCGCCCTGCGCGAGAAGCTCGACAAGATCGGAGTCCAGACCATGCCGATGTCGCCCGAGGAATTCGGCGCGCTGATCAAGACCGAGCTGAAAACCTACGGTGATTTCGTGAAGAAGAGCGGGATCAAGGCGAACTGAGATTGGCCGGTCCGGGCCGCGCCTGACGGGTGCTGCCCGGGCTCGCTATAGCGAGAAGCTGGTGCCGCAGCCGCAGGACGACTTGGCGTTCGGATTGTTGATCTTGAACGCGGCGCCGATCAGGTCGTCGACGAAATCGATCTCCGACCCCGCCAGGAACCCGACCGAAACCGGGTCGATCAGGAACGTGGCATTCTCCCGCCCGAGCGCGAGGTCGTCGTCAGCGCGCTCGCGCTCGACGTCGAACTTGTACTGGAAACCCGAGCAGCCACCACCCTCGACGCTGACCCGCAGCATCGCTCCGGCAGGTTCCTTCGATAGAATCGCTGCGATCTTCGAAACGGCGCGCTCGGTGACGGAGACGTTTTCAGCGGTCAGGGTGCCAGTGGTCATGCCGAATAGTTAGGTGCGCCGCCGGGTCCCGTCAATTACCAGGACCGCCCCACCGATAGCGCTCGGACGCGGCCGGGGAGGGGCCTTGCGCCGGGCGCATGCGCGCGTAAACCACCTGTCATGGCTATCCAGTCCGCTCCGCGCGCGCCCTATGCCTCCGATCCGGCGCTCAGCCGGGGCCGGATCGTTGCCGAGCCGTCGAGCCCGAGCCGCAACGATTTCCGGCGGGATTGCGACCGCATTATCCACTCCGCCGCCTTCCGCCGGCTGAAATACAAAACCCAGGTGTTCGTGTTCCACGAGGGCGACCATTACCGCACCCGGCTCACCCACACCCTGGAAGTGCAGCAGATCGCCCGCTCGCTGGCGCGTGTGCTGGGCCTCGATGAGGACCTGGCTGAAGCGCTGTCGCTCGCCCATGACCTCGGGCACCCACCGTTCGGACATATCGGCGAGCGCGCGCTGGATGACGAACTCGCGCCCTATGGCGGCTTCGACCACAACGCCCAGGCGCTGCGGATCGTGACCGCGCTGGAGCGCCGCTATGCCGATTTCGACGGCCTCAACCTCACCTGGGAAACCCTGGAGGGACTGGTCAAGCATAACGGCCCGCTGACCGACCGCGACGGCAATGCCATCGGCCGCTATCGCGACCGCGGGGTGCCGCAGACCACCCGCAATTTCCAGGCGATCTGCGACCTTCAACTCTGGAGCTATGCCAGCGCCGAAGCGCAGGTCGCCGCCATCTCCGACGACATCGCCTATGATGCCCATGACATCGACGACGGTCTGCGTGCGGGCCTGTTCACGATCGACGACCTCGATCAGGTGCCGTTTGCCGGCGGCATCGTGCGTGAGATTCGCAGGCTGTATCCGGGACTGGAGCCGGCGCGGTTCGCGCATGAACTGATCCGCCGCCTGATCACCTTGATGATCGAGGACGTGGCGGCGGAATCCGCGCGCCGGCTGAACGCACTGGCGCCGCTCTCCGCTGACGACATCCGTCATGCGCCCGACGCCGTGATCGCTTTTTCGGCCGCGATGGCCGAGGCCGAACGCGGGATCAAGGATTTCCTGTTCCCGCGCATGTATCGTCATGAGCGAGTCATGCGGGTCATGGGCGAAGCGGCAATCGTCGTGCGCGACCTGTTCCGGCATTTCATGGAACGGCCTGACGACATGCCGGAGGAATGGCGCAGCGGCCTTGCCGGGGCGGACGCGGCTCTGCGTGCGCGCCGCG
>JAEZBA010000146.1 GCA_023430245.1 Pseudomonadota bacterium | reverse complement strand
GCAATGTCCTGATTGTCGATCGCGATCACACCCGATTGCGGCTCATAAAGCCGAAGGATCGTGTTGAGGATGGTGGATTTGCCGCCGCCCGACGGTCCGACCAGAGCCGTCATCTGGCCGGCTTCCGCGGAAAATGTGAGCCCGCGCAGAACCGGCTCCTTCTCGCGGTACGAGAACCACACATCCGTAAAATCGACGCGCCCCTTCTCGACCGCGAGCTTCTGCTTGTTGTCGTCCGCTGCTTCCGACGAAGGCGCGTCGATGATGTCGAACAGCTGGCGTACGCCGACTAGTCCGGCATTCAGCTCGATATTCAGTCGGGCCAGACGCTTGGCCGGCTCGTACGCCAGCAGGAACGCGGTGATGAAGGAGAAGAACTCACCGGGGGTGGCGTTCATCTCGATCGTGCGATAGCCGCCATAGATGACGCCGGCCGCGATGGCGACGCCGGCGAGCGCTTCCATCATCGGGCTCGAGCGGTTCGATACTCGCGCCATCTTGTTGGATTCATATTCGACCGCCGCAACGTTGTCGTAATAGCGCTTGCGCAGGCGGTCTTCGAGGGTGAAAGCCTTGACGATGCGGATGCCCTGGATGGTCTCCTGCATGGTCTCGAACAGCCGCGTGCCGCCGGTGAACTGGGCCCTCGCTACCGCCTTCACCCGGCGCACCAGCTTGCGGATCATCCAGATCGCGGGCGGTGCGATCACCGCAGCGGATAGCGACATCACCGGATCCTGGATCACCATCACGGTGGCGAGACCGACCAGAGACAGGAAATCTCGGCCGACCGCGGTGATCAGCAGGTTGAGAACCTGCATCGCGGATTTGGCTCCGGTCGAGAGCCGGTGCAGGAATTCCGACGAATGACGCTCGGCAAAGAAGCCGAGATTCTGCTGCATCAGCCGGTCGAACAATTTCCGCTGGTTTTCGGCGATGATGGCATTGCCGACCTGCGACAGGATCACCGCCTGGAGATAGGTCGCGCCGCCGCGTGCGCAGAAAATCACGATCGTGAACAGGCCGATCACGACGATGGCGTGGAAGCTGCGATCGACATAGGCCTTGTTGACGATGGTACCCATCAGATAGGCGATCGCGGCCGTGCCGGCCGCCGAGATGGCCATGAAGAAGAAGGCGGTGGCGTAGGATTTCCAGTGCTTCGCGCCGTATTCGGTCACGAGCCTGCGTATCAGCTGATACGAGCTATCCTTGTCGGCCGTGGTAGGCGCCATTCGATGCAAAGCCTGTACGGGACCTTCGGACAGGGCGTCCGGCCCGTGGGCTAACTGCCCGCTCGGCGGCGAGATTTCAAGTCTCGCGGCGCCGCCAGGGGCAAATGTGCCCTAACCCGCAACGGAAGGCGGCCGCAACGCTTGGCGCCGCAATTTGCGGCTTTAGCTGTTCCGGGCTCGCAGTTTCTGTTCCCATTCGAGCGCGTCCCGCACGATGACCGGCAAATCGTCATAGCGGGGCGACCAGTGCAGGATTTCTCGCGCCCGGCCTGACGCCGCCACAATCTGGGCCGGATCGCCTGGCCGGCGCTCGGCCAGTTCAACCCGGAAATCGACCCCCGAGACCCGCTTCACCGTATCGATCACCTGGAACACCGAGAAGCCGTGGCCATAGCCGCAATTGAAGGTGGCGCTGTCGCCGCCCGCGCGCAGATTGCGCAGCGCATCCGAATGCGCCCGGACCAGATCGCTAACATGGATGTAGTCGCGGATGCAGGTGCCGTCGGGGGTCGGATAATCGGTGCCGAACACATCCATTTTCTTGCGCAGGCCGAGAGCAGTCTGAACCGCGACCTTGATCAGATGGGTGGCGGCGGGCGTCGATTGCCCGGTGCGCATCTTCGGGTCCGCGCCCGCGACGTTGAAGTAGCGCAGGACCGCATATTTCAGCGGATGGGCGAAGGCCGTGTCCCGCAGGATGATTTCGGTCATCAGTTTCGACGAGCCGTAGGGCGACATCGGATCGGGCGCGGCATCCTCCGCAACCGGGACCGAAATCGGATTGCCGTAGACCGCGGCGGTGGAGGAAAAGATGAAGTGCTTCACCCTGCCTTTCACCGCCGCCTCGATCAGCGTGCGGGAATTGGCGGTGTTGTTGCGATAATAGCCGAGCGGATCTGCGACCGAGTCCGGCACCACGATCGAGGCGGCGAAATGGATGATCGCGTCGACCCCGTGCTTGGCGATGATCGAGCGCGCCAGGTCTTCGTTGCCGGTATCGCCCTCGTAGAACGGCACATGGTCCGGAATCGCCCAGCGAAAGCCGGTGGACAGGTTGTCGAGCACGACCACGTCCTCGCCGGCATCGAGCAATTCGTAAACCATGTGGCTGCCGATATAGCCGGCGCCGCCGGTGACGAGGACGGTCATGGATGGAGATCTCCGCAAAATACTCGCAACAGCATAGGCGACGGCCATGAAAAATGAGTAATAAGAGACGGTACCCTCCCGCGCGCCGGTAGCCCACATTGACCGACCTCGACGTCATCATTCCAAACCTGCACTGGAACTATACCGGTGTGACGGCGACCAACCGGATGATCGCGCCCCGGATCGCCCGGCTGGCGAACGCACGCTGGCTCGGCCCGGATGCGCCCGACGGCATCGCGACCATGCCGGTTTCCGGGTTGCTCGCCCTGCCATTCAAGGGCCGGCGCAGGATCGTCTGGCACGCCCGCCGCAATAACGAGATGATCGTGGGCCTGCTGCTCAAATGGTTCGGCTGGCCGTTCAAGCTTGTGTTCACCTCGGTGGCGCAGCGCCACCACACCTGGATCACGCGCTGGCTGATCGCGCAGATGGACGCCGTGATTGCGCCAAGCGACGCGTCGGCATCCTTTCTCAAGGTGCCGTGCGAGGTGATCCTGCACGGCGTCGACACCGCGCGCTATCATCCGCCGAAAAATCGTGACGCTGAATTCCAGATCAGCGGCCTGCCCGGCAAATACGCGATCGGATGTTTCGGCCGCGTCCGGCACCAGAAGGGGACGGATGTTTTCATCGAGGCGGTGTCCCGCGTTTTGCCGCGTTATCCGGATTTCAGCGCGGTGGTGGTCGGCGCCGTCGACGATGCGGCATTCGAGGCCGAACTGAAAGCGCGCGTTGCGCAAGCCGGGATCGCCGATCGCGTGCGGTTTCTCGGCGAGCGGCCGATCGACGAAGTGCCGCTGTGGTTCAGGCGTACCCTCATCTACGCGTTCACGTCGCGCAACGAAGGCTTCGGGCTGACGATGCTGGAAGCCATGGCGTCGGGCAATGCGCTTGTTGCCGCCCGCGCGGGCGCTGCTGAAGCTGTGGTGACCGGCGGACAGATCGCGTTGCTGGTGCCGGCGGGCGACGCCGCCGCACTGGCGACGGCGCTCGAGACTTTGATGCGCGATCCGGCCCGTGCGGCAGCGATGGGCGAACGCGCGCGCGATTATGTCGCATCGCATTTCAGCGTCGAAGCCGAGGCGGAAAAGATCGCAGCGGTCTATCAGCGTGTGCTCGGCCGCAGCACCGCGCCGAAAACTTCCGACACCGACAACGCGTTGCGCTGACAGCGCCTCGAAAATTTAGCGTCGTTTGCGGCGCTAAATTTGAGGGAAATGCGCGTGATCGTTGTTGCGCCGCGCAAACCACGTTTGCGTGAAAGCCGCCACGCGGTGATGCGCCATCATAAAATTGACAACGGTCGCGACTACCGGTGAAAGCCATCAAATAAAAAAGAACATGAGGAGGACGCCATGACGTCAGCTTCGCCCACGAAGCTTTCCATGCAACTGTCCACGTTCGGTGCTTTGCCTTGCGCGCAATGCGGCGCGCAATTGAAACGTCCGGCCTGGTCGGAGCCGGTGGATGAACGGCAGGTGCGTCATCTCTGGAATTGCAGCGATTGCGGCTACGTGTTTGAGACGATGGTGTTCTTCTGTTCGGAGACGGCTGTCGAACCGGCAGAGCCGCTCGCGGCATAACTTCACCTGCGTTGCATGCGTTACCTTGACGCCAAGGGACCTGGCGATGCGCCCACATGCGCATCCCAGCCTGACGCCTCGCCTTGCTGGGTAGGCGCGTGCAGTGGGCGCAAGCCCAAAGTTGCAATCGCTTTCGACTTGGACCATTGAAGTCCCGGAAAATTGTATACAGGCGCAAACGTCGTCCGGGACACCGGCCGCGCGTCCGCCGCCGAGGGAGAAGTCGATGGCTGCCAAGACTCTGGAAGACGTGCTCAACACTGTGAAAAATCCGGTCGACCTGCTGCGCAACCAGCAGACCGGACCGAACGTCTATCCCGGCGTGCCGGCCGAATACACCAACTGGCGTGACGAGCAGCAGGCCTGGCAGAACACCTGCGTGCTGTTCAACCAGTCCTACCACATGGCGGATCTCGCAGTTGAAGGGCCGGACGCGCTGAAGCTGCTCTCGTATCTGTCGATGAACAGCTACAAGGGCTTCGAGCCGAACAAGGCCAAGCAATTCGTGCCGGTGACTCCCGAAGGTTACGTCATCGGCGACGTGATCCTGTTTTATCTCGCGCCGAACAAGTTCAAT
>JAEZBA010000038.1 GCA_023430245.1 Pseudomonadota bacterium | reverse complement strand
GCTCATAGGAATCGCCGAGCTGCTTCGCGCTCATGCCGTTCATCGATGACTTGAACGGATGGCTCGGCGACCACCACACCTCCGACGACAGGTTGTTGCCGTCCTTGCCCAGCGCCTCGACCGCCACCGGGAACAGGATCGCCTTGCCGACCGAGGCCGCCTTGGGCCGGAAGCCCTGCTGCATCGACTGCTTCCAGAACGTGGTGAAGTCCGGCGGCAGCACCACCCCGGTCAGGATCTCCGCATTGGCGCCCTTGAAGGCTGCGATCTGCGCCGAGAAATTGTCGGTGAGATTCTGGTAGCGGCCGGGATCGAACAGCTTGAAGCCGGCCTTGTCGAGCGCCGGCGGCAATCCGACCACCTTGTCACCCCAGGCATTGCCGTCGGCATCATTCGGGAACAGGCCGCCGACGATCTTGTTGGTGTCGAGCTGGCTCCACTTGTTGGTGAAGACGGCGATGACGTCCTCGAGCCCCCAGAAATAGTGATAGGTGTAGTTGAACGGCTTCCAGCTTTTCGGATCGCCCGGATTACCCTGCCGGCCGATGAAGTAAGGCTGCCACGGGCAGTTATTGGTGACGCAGGGCACTTCCTCGATCTCGCACTGAGTCGCGACCGGATTGGTGGTCTCCGGCGTGTTGGCGGACAGCATCAGATCGATCTTGTCGCGGACGATCAGTTCCTTCGCGACTTCCGCGGCGCGGTTCGGATTGGACTGGCTGTCACGCACCACAACTTCAATCGGCCGAGTGGCGTTGCCGACCTTCAGGCCGCCCTTGGTCGCTTCGCGGACCTGGCCGAGAACGAAATTGTCGGCTTCGGCGAAGGCAGCAAGCGGTCCGGTCTGCGGCGACACGAACCCGATCTTGATCGGCTTCTGTTGGGCAATGGCGGGCATGTAGACGCCGCTCGATGCGAGCGCCGCACCTCCCGCCGCGGAAAATTTCAACAGCGTGCGCCGGTCGATGCCAGAGCGCACAGTCAGACGCGTGGTCTTGTCGGTCATCGCAATCCTCCCGATGTGTTCTTTTGGTCCGCGTCGCAAAGCGCGCGGTCGAAGCCGTCATATCCGCGAACGGAGATGCGTTTCCGGTTATTCGTTATTGTTCGTTAGGGCCCGCAACGTGTCAACGCCGCGCGGGACGGCGCGGCGTGACATTTTTGACAGGTTTGATCGGCCAAGAGGGCGACGGGCGTGCCGCTCTGTATCACGGTTCGGTACAGCTGACGCGGTTGAAGCGGCCACTCCCGGCGGTCGCCGCAATCGGCGCCCCGATCGTCGGCCTTGCGACACGCTGGCCGCGTTCCACGATCCACCACAGACCCAGCCGGCCGCCTGCCACGATCGAGACGATCGCGATCACCGAACCGACCGACAATGTCGACACGCCGGTCACGCCCTGCCCGATGGTGCAGCCGAGCGCGGTGATGCCGCCGAAGCCCATCATGAAGGCGCCGATCAGGCGGCGCTTGAACTCGGCGGCACTGGCGGGAATCTGCCAGCGGAAGCTGCCATCGCTGACGGCCGCGAGATAGGCGCCGACGATGAAGCCGATCACCGCACCGATCGGGAAGTCGAGCGACAGCGCGGTCGACAGCATGCCGTAGAGCAATGTGTCGCCGAGCGGACCGACAAAGGTGAAGGACTCGATACGCCTCGTATCGAACGAGTCGTAGCCGGCGACGCCGGTGGCCCACCAGCCGGCCACGACGATCAGCCCGATCAGGACGCCGGTTACGGCGAAACGCGGCGAGGCGCGGAAGCCGCGATGCGCGAACGCAAACACCGCGATACCAAGCCCGATAACAATCGCTGCGATGGTGACACCCTGCCCGCTCAGTCCGGCGAGCAACGGCAACCGCTGGGTCGCCGATGCGCCAAGATCGACCGCCAGCGGATCGGTCACGGCGACGCGGGCGACGCCGGTCAGCCCTCGCATGGTCATCATCGCTGTCACGCCCATCACCAGGAAGGTGATGACCGCGCGCAGGTCGCCGCCGCCAATCTGGCGCAGCGTGCCCATGCCGCAGGTGCCGTTCAGCGCCATGCCGAAACCGAAGATCAGCCCTCCAATGATCAGCGCGCCGAATTCCAGCCGCGAGCCGGTGTAGATCGACTTGGTCAGGTCCAGTTCACCGAATGTTTCAAGCAGATGCACGCCGATGACTGCGACGCCGATTGCCAGCAGCCAGGTCCGCAGCCGCCGCGTGTCGTTGGCATAGACCGAATCCTCGATCGCCCCGAGGGTGCAGAAGCGTCCGCGCCGGGCGACGAAACCGAAAGCTGCGCCCAGGCCAAGGCCGAGTACGAAACGCAACAGGTTGAGCGGAAGATCGTCGAACATCGTCACACCTTCGGAGCGCAAAACGCGGCATGCAGGGCCTGGATCACCTGCCGGACTTCGGGCCGCGCCAGCGAATAATAGATGTTCTTGCCGTCCCGGCGGGTCTCCACCAGGTCGTCGGCGCGCAGCCGGGCCAGTTGCTGCGATACCGCCGGCTGCCGCAGATTGAGCAGCTGTTCGATCTCGGTGACCGATTTCTCGCCCTCGATCAGGAGGCACAGGATCACCAGCCGGGCTTCATGCGACAGCGCCTTGAGGAATTCGCTCGCCGCCTGCGCGTTCTTCAGCAGGTCATCGATGTCGAGGTCGGGTTTTTTCGGCTTGCGGGCCAGCGCGGTCGCCATGTCGTCGCTCCATCGGGATGCAACAATACATGCGCCAAGTTGCAACTATTTGAAAGGGATGGAACTTTCAAATTGCGCGGCGGCTAGAGCAAAAGCTTTTCCAAAACGCCCCAGAAAAAGAATTCGCCCGGATATCCCTCGATGCGGGCCTTCTCCCGGCCGTCCTCGACCACGACAAAGGTCGGCGTGAACCGGATCGGGCTTTTCAGTTCGACGGAACTGTCCTTGCCCCGGTCGAGATGGACCTGCCGCAACGGCACCTGCTTGCCGATATCGGTCTTGGGATAGACCGGTCCGATCTCGCGATCCCATTGCAGACAATAAGGGCAACCCGCACGGCGATACATGACGAGTTCGGCGGACATGGCAGGGAGCGCTGCGCCCAGCAATGCAACGACGACAAGGAATGCCTTCGACAACCGCACGATCTATCCCTTTGCAGGAGGCCAGTGGCCGACATATAATTGCAACATCATGAATGCAACAACCCGCCCCTGGTCGGTGTCCCGCCGCAGCCTCCTCGCCGGCGCATCGGCGTTGTTGGCGCCGCTGCCGGCTTTCGCGTCTGCGCTCAAGCTGAACGACGACGGCCTTTACACCAAGCCGTGGTTCCTGGAGAGCCTGCTCGACCTGAATGACGACGTCAAAGAGGCCGCCGACAAGAACAAGCGCCTGGTGATCATGTGGGAGCTGAAGGGCTGTCCCTATTGCAAGAAGATCCACGAGATCAATCTTGCCGATCCGGCGATCGAGACTTTCATCAAGGACAGGTTCGAGCTCCTGCAGCTCAACATCCGCGGTTCGCGCGAGGTCACCGATTTCGACGGCGAGCGGCTGGCTGAAAAAGACTTCGCGCGGAAATACGGCGTGCGCGCTACGCCGACGTTTCAGTTTTTTCCGGATAAGACCGACGGCCTGGCGCAGAAGGCGCCACAGGCCCGCGAGGTCGCGCGCTGGCAGGGCTATATGGAGCCGAAGCCGTTCGCGGCGATGTTCCGGTTCGTGGCCGACAAGGCTTACGAGAACACCAGCCTCACGGATTATCTGAAGGCGAATAGCTAGGGCCCAAGCTCCGCTCATTCCCGCAAAAGCGGGAATCCAGCGTGCGTGGCTCTGGGTCCCCGCTTTCGCGGGAACGAGCGAATGCGATGGCGCTCCTGCGCGCTCAACCCACCTTCAGATAGGCAAAGCCCTTGCCCTGCAATTGGCCGACGGTCGCGACACCGGACGGCACGAATTTCAGATACTCACCGTCGCGCGTCTTCGCCATATCGATATTCTGGCGCTTGTAGGTGATCTCGCAGAGATAGGCTTCGACGTCGAACTTGGTAAGGCCGACGAAGCGCTTGTAGATCTCGTCGTCGATCTGGTCCTTCTCCCACGGCGTACCCGAGCGATCGGCCAGGAAGAACTTGATGCCCGGACCGTGCGCCACGATCACCAGCTTCAGGCGCAGCGAGTCGAACTCGTAGGCCGACAGATGATTGTTCATGTTGGTCAGCATCTGCGAGAAGCGGGCCGGATCGCCGAAGTCGCAGTGATACAGGCAGGCGGACTCGGTATCCTTGTTGATGTCGTTCGGATTGAGCTTGGCGGGTGCAGCAACGACACGTGATGCGCCGATGGTAGCACCCGACAGGGCCAGCGCGCCGATGAAGCCGCGCCGGCTGGTCCTTGCAAAGGTCATGACCGCCTCCATGCGGATTGGCCCGGCGCGGTTTGCGGGCCGGGCCATAATTTCAGGAGCGCGGATCAGTCCTTGTTGGCCGGACTGTCCGGGCTCATCAGCAGCGCCACAGCATCCTTGATCTGCTCGATGGACAATACTTTATTCGAGCCGATACGTGGCATATTCGAACACGGAAGCGCCGCGTGGGAGTTATATATTTTCTCGTATGTCGCCTTCACCTCGGCGTCCTTGAAATCACGCAGCTTGCCGTATTGATAAAGGCTCGGTCCGAGCGTGCCGTAGCTGACCTCCTGCTTCGTGATCTGGTGGCAGGCATAGCAATTACCGCCGTTGGCGCGCGCTGGCGGATAGTCGGAAAAGCGCATGCCGTAACCGTTCTGCGCCAAGGCCTCGCCCTTTTTCCAGTCGCCGATGAAGTTGCCGTCGGCGGGATATTCGATGCTGGCTTTCTCGCGCTTCTGGATCGCGTCCGCGACCTCCTTCGAGGGATTGTTATGCGACGCGGAGCACTGCTTCATGGTTTCGTCCTGCGACAGCCGCGGGACGAATTGTTCCGGCGCACCGGGAAACGCCGCCTTGATCGCGGCATCGGCAACGCCAGGCGGCACCGTCGATTTCTGCTGCGCGAACGCAGCGGATCCGGCGATCAGGGCAGCGGCGGCAACAACGAACGGAAGTTTATTCATGATGCTGTCTCCTTCCGTTCAGCGCTTCAGACCGGGTGCAGCGATCTCGCCACCCGTCGCCTGCTTCGTGAGATAGGCCACAAGCGCGACGCTCGCGTCCGAACCGAGCTGCAGTTGCGGCATCCGCATCTGCCAATAGCAGTCGTAGAGCCGGTGCTGCATGGTCATCACGTGGGTCGACGAGACGCGATAGGCCGGCCATTCGCCGACAACCTTCGCAGCCTCTTTGGGATCGGCGAGATAGGGGAGCCCTTGGAGGCGGATGCGCAGGCCTTCAGCGGAATGGCAGGTGGCGCAGGAGAAATCGAACGGTCCGGAGCGCCGGAAGAACAGGTCTTCGCCGAGCGCCACGACTTCCTTTTCCTTCGGATGATCGAGTTTGGCCGTGTATTTCTGGCCCGATGACTGGTTAGCAATATAAGTCGCGATCGCGCCGAGTTCCTTCACCGGCTGACCGCCGCCCGGATGCGGGCGCTTCACCAGATCGGCGGCATTGAAGCCCTGCAATTGTTCCATGCACCACAGGATGCGGGTCTCGGCATCCATGACCCGGTCGGCATCCTTGAAGTAGCGCGGCAGTTCGGCGAACGCCCCCTCCACTATTCCGGGCCCCTTGCCGAGATCGCATTGTTCGAGGGTGACGTTCTTCGGCCCGCGCGCGGTTATCCACAACGCTTCGCCGCGATCGGAATCCAGCAATCCCGGATTGCTCCAGGGATCCTCTCTCAGCATCTGGCGATAGCGCTCGATCGCCTTTTCGGTCTCGGCGTCCTGCGCCACGGCGACACCGATTGCGGATAGCGCGCCGATGCAAATGGCCGCTGCGATAGCTGTGCTGAATCTCACGCCTCTCCCTCCCGTTTTGTTGTGCGCTTCGCAACGCTGTACGAAGCTTCGACCTTGAAGATCAAGTGGCCGTTTCAGTCACCATTACATGCATTTTTCCGCATGAGAAGCATTTGCTGTTTGTGCAGTGCGAAGGAGAATAATCGTTGCGCGCGATCCGGGAATTCAGTAAACACTTTCAAGTCAATGAATATGTTCCGTGTTATATAAGCGGACGACGGCGAGGAAACGTGAGGCAATCGGCGCGCTTGCTGCCGGGCTCCTGTCATGCGAATCCACTGCCGCAATTGAAGTTCGGCCTCGCATCGCCCAGATGATGGCGACGCGCTCAGGAGAGGATGAAATGACGATAGCAATCACGCGCCGGCAGACATTGTTCGCAGGCGCTGCGGCAGTCGCAGCGGCCGCTCTCGGACAATCGATGATGCCGGCCTATGCGGCCAACAATCTCGACGAGATGGCGAAGAAGATCACCGGCGGCGCAGCCGCGGTCGAAGGCAAGGTCAAGCTCGACCTGCCGGAAATCGCCGAGAACGGAAATACCGTGCCGATTACCGTGTCCGTCGACAGCCCGATGACCGACGCCGACTATGTCAGCGAAGTGATCATTCTCGCCGACGGCAACCCGAATGCAGGCGTCGCGACGTTCCATTTCACGCCGGCGAGCGGCGTTGCCGAAGCCAATACCCGCATCCGTCTGGCAGGCACGCAGAACATCGTCGCGATCGCCAAGACCAAGGACGGTCAATTCTACACCGCCAAGAAGCAGTTGAAGGTCACGATCGGCGGCTGCGGCGGCTGAGTTCGCACGTACCGACGCCGAATCAACGTTTCAGGAGACTGCAATGTCCACGCCCAAGCCACGCATCAAGCTCGACAAGAAGGAAGCCAAGAAAGGCGACATCGTCGAGGTGAAGGCGCTCGTCTCTCACGTCATGGAAACCGGCCAGCGCAAGAGCGCCGACGGCAAGGTTATTCCGCGCAAGATCCTCAACAAGTTCACCGCCACGGTGAACGGCAAGGAGGTGTTCGCCGCGGATTTCGAGCCGGCGGTGTCCGCCAACCCCTATATCCAGTTCAAGTTCAAGGCGACGGAATCGGGCCCGGTGGTGCTGACCTGGATCGACGACGACGGCTCCAAGATCGTCGGCGAAGACTCGATCAAGGTTCTCTGACGGCATTTTCGGGGGAACGGTTTCGCGCCCGCCCGGCGCGAAACCCAAGGTCTGGTTCGCCCGGCACCGGCCGGGAACGGAAGAGGCGTGCATGATTTCCAGGCGCGATTTCATTCAGCTTGCGGCGGCGACGGCTGCGATCGTCCCGGCTGGCTGGACGTCTGCGTTCGCCCAGCAGCGGCTGACGCAGGCCGACCTGCTGCGTTTCGAGCCGCTCGGAAATGTCACGCTGGTCCACATCACCGACATTCATGCCCAGCTCCGCCCGGTCTACTTCCGCGAGCCGTCGATCAATCTCGGCACCGGAGAAGTGAAGGGCCTGGTGCCTCATATCACCGGGAAAGCGCTGCTGGACTATTACGGCATCGCTCCCGGCAGCGCGAACGCCTACGCCCTCGCCT
>JAEZBA010000026.1 GCA_023430245.1 Pseudomonadota bacterium | reverse complement strand
CCGCGCTGTCCAAGACGTTCCTCGGCGTGTCCAGCGGCAAGCTTGTGCTGAACACGATGCTCGGTATCCCGTACTGGGCCGGCGCACTCGGGCTGGCGGTAATCTGTGTCGCCGTCCTCCTGGTGCTGGAGCGTTGTTCCCATCCGGTCGGGAACTCGGCGCCGATGTCGATGGCGATCTCCCCCCGCAGGAGCGCCGCGAGCCACCGGTGCGTGCCGTGCCGGTGCGCTGAGGCCGGGCGTACCGCGCAAGCGAAAACCGGGTGCATGTGATATAGCGTGCGCCCGGTTCATTCAGGTGCCCACCGATATGCGCGTACTCGCTGTGATGTTTTTTCTCTCTGCCATTCCGCAGGCCGCCTTTGCCCAATATTGCATGCTGGACGATTCCGGCGGTCGGACTTGCGGCATTGCCACCCTTCAGCAATGCGAACAGACGCGGGCTGGCGTCGGAGGATCCTGTGAGGCCGACGATTCGGCGCAACTCGCGCCGCCGGTCAGGGGGATATTCCCGGGCCTGGGACGGATGGAGCGCCAGATCGAGGGCGCCGAGGACTCGCAGGACTATCAGAGGCCGCGCTCTCCCGAACTCGACGACGTGCCGCCGCCGCCGGGTAATTAGCGCCTGGCCGTCGTTACTTGCGCCTGAAACGACCCAACCCATCCGCGTTCAGGAACTCGATCGTAAGGCTGCGGAAGCGCCCTTTCGCGGCCTCCCCGAAGCTCGCGAGTGAGATCGAGCCGTCGGGCGCATTCTCACCGGACGGTATGAAGGTGAAGGCGTTGCCGTCCCAATGCGTCAGCGGATATTCGAGGCCATTGGGTCCGAGCCTCAGCACCAGTTCGTCACCGCGCCGGAACACCTGCGCTGCGCCGAAATAGTCGTTCGCATACGAGCCGGCATAGTCGGCGAGATTTCCGGCCGGTTTGGGCGTTGCGGGCCGCGCGTTGCCGACCAGACTGCCGACCGGTGCGCTGATCGCGGCAAATGCTGCGGCATAGGGTGTCGCCCAGTCGCGCTCGATCTTGCCGAACTGCACCAGGTCCATGAATTCAGCGGTCAATGTTTCGGCCAATCCGGTCGGCGCGGCATTGGTCAGCACCACGATGGCAACGCCCGCCGACGGCAGGATGACGAAATTGGTTCCGGCACCGAGTGCGAAAGCGCCGGAATGGCTGAAGCTCATGCGGCCGGCAGGCGTCACCCCGACATTGAATCCGTAGCCGTAGAAACCCGGCCGCGCGGTGGATGTCGCGGGCTGCGAGGAGAAAGCCTGCGGCGACATCGCCGGCAGCAATGCCTTGCTGTCGATGAATGGGCGGCCGTCGACCATGCCGCCTTGCGTCAGCATGGCGAGCCAGCGCGCCAGATCGTTGACCGATGAACTGACACCGCCGGCTGGCGCTTGGGCGTCGGGCTTGCGCTGAAATTTCGCCTGAAAGCCGTCGCCGGTCTTCACATGACCGAAGGCGCGATTGCTCCGCTTTTCGAAATCGGCAAAGCGCATGCTGGTCGAGGTCATGCCGAGCGGCTTGAACACGGCGTCTTCGCTCAGTGTCGCCCAGTCCTTGCCGGATGCGACGGCGACCGCTTCCGCGCCCGCGGTGAAACCGAAATTGGTATAGGCATAGCTGATGCGAAATGGTTCCAGCGGCAGGAAGCGGAGACGCTCGAGCACCTGACGCCTGTTGAATCCGATATCCTCGAGCAGGTCGCCAGCGTGATCCGGGAGACCGGAGCGATGGCTCAGCAGATCGCCGATCGTGACATGCGAGCTGACCCATGGCTCCTTCAGTCGGAACCAAGGCAGATGCTTCACCACCGGCGTGTCCCAGGCGACGCGTCCGGCTGCGACTTCGCGCGCAACCACCGTCGCCGTTACCGGCTTCGACAGCGACGCGATCTGAAACACGGTGTCGGCATCGACGGTCTCCGGCGCGCCGACCTTGCGAATGCCGAAGCCCTTGGCATAGACCCTGCGTCCGTCGCGTACGACTGCGACCGCCATACCGGGGATCCCACTTTTCTGCATGATCGCCGCGGCAAGCGCGTCGAGCTGGCCGAGCGCGCGATCGATCTGACCGTCCGGGATCGGCACGCCCGCGACTTCCGGCGGCGGTGGCATGTCCTGTGCGCTCGCGGGCGCACCGCACAGGATCGTCACGGCACCCAGCGCCGCAACTGCGATCCGAGAGACAGCATCGATCCGAAGCGGAAACGAGCGAAGCGATAAATTGTGCGATGTCATGAGCTTTCCGGTGATTTTGGATATCCAGAACAGATTCGTCGCAACGCGTCCCATTCGGCGTCGCTCAGCAACGGTCTGTCGCGCTCCGGCTTGAGTGCGATCGCGTTGATCCGTGCCACCCGCTCGGGAACGGAGGGATGCCCGAGGAAGATCGAACTTGGCCTGGCATTGCGCGCGACGCGGTCGAGAAACGTCGCTAACGCGCGGGGATCCGCGTCCAGTTCCTGCAGCGTCCGCACCGCAAAGTCGTCGGCGGCAGCCTCCTGCTGGCGCGAATAGGCGGCCTTCAGC
>JAEZBA010000688.1 GCA_023430245.1 Pseudomonadota bacterium | reverse complement strand
GTCCTGGAGCGTTCTGGCCGAGCCGGAGCCCGCTGCACCGCCCGTTGCCGTGGAGCCGCTGCCGGCCGCCAATCCGCTGCATACCGACAAGCTGCTCGACGCCAAGGTGCGGCTGCATCGCCGTCTGCTGGAAGAGGTCAATCTGCAGGCGCTGGAGAAGCTGCCGGAAGACCAGATGCGCGAGCATATCCAGAAGCTCGTCGGGCAGTATGTGGTGAGCGAGCGGCTCGCCTTGAATGCGCAGGAATTGAACTCTTTCGTCGCCGAGATCCTCGACGAGATGACCGGCCTCGGCCCGCTCGAACCGTTGCTGAAGGACCCTTCGATCAGCGACATCCTGATCAACGGCCATGAATCGACCTATGTCGAGCGCGGCGGCCTGCTCGAGCCGATCGCCTGCCGTTTCAAGGACGAAGCGCATCTGCTGCGCATCATCAACAAGATCGTGTCCGCGGTCGGACGGCGTGTCGACGAAATGCATCCGCTCTGCGACGCGCGCCTGCTGGATGGCTCGCGCGTCAATGTCGCGGTGCGTCCGGTCGGCGTCGACGGACCGCTGGTGTCGATCCGCAAATTCTCCAAGAAGCCGTTCAACCTGAACAAGCTGGTCGAGATCGATGCGCTCAAGCCGCAGATGGCGGAGTTGCTGGCGGCCGCGGTGAAGTCGCGCATCACCACCATCATTTCCGGCGGCACCGGCTCCGGCAAGACCACGATGCTGAACGCGCTCTCCGCCTTCATCTCGGACAAGGAGCGCCTGATCACCATCGAGGACGCCGCCGAATTGCAATTGCAGCAGCCGCATGTCGCGCGCATGGAAACGCGGCCGCCCAATGTCGAGGGCAAGGGCGAAATCCGCCAGCGCGAACTGGTCAAGAACGCGCTGCGCATGCGTCCCGAACGGATCATCCTCGGCGAGTGCCGCGGCGAGGAAGCCTTCGACATGCTGCAGGCGATGAATACCGGTCATGAAGGTTCGATGGCCACCATCCATGCCAACAATCCGCGCGAGGCGGTGTCGCGCCTCGAACAGCTGATCGGCATGGCCGGGCTTCCGATGACGATTCCCTCGATCCGCGGCCAGATCGCCGCCGCCGTCCGGATGATCGTACAGCTGCAGCGCCTGTCCGACGGAAAGCGCCGCGTCACCTCCATCGCCGAAATCACCGGCATGGAAGGCGACATCGTGCAGATGCAGGAAATCTACAAATTCGTCAGGACCGGCACCGCGGACGATGGCGCCGTGATCGGCCATTTCCAGGCGACTGGCGTGCGGCCCCGCTTCCTCGCCGAACTCACGGCGCGCGGCATTCGCATTCCCGGCACCTATTTCGATCCAAGCCAGCCGCTTCAATAGGAGCTAAGCGATGGCCTGGCTCGATTTCGACACCCAATATCTCTTCTACGCCTTTATCGGGATTTCGGCCTTCCTGATCTTCGAGGCGGTCTATCTGCTGTTCTTCCGCAGCGCGTCCTATCGCCAGAGCATCAATCGCCGGATCGAATTGCTGAAAGGGCAGACCGACCGCGAGGGCGTGCTGATTCAGCTGCGCAAGGAACGCGCGCTGACCAAGGGCGGCGATTACAGGCTGCCGGTGGAGTTCATCAACCGGCTGATCCTGCAATCCGGTGTCTCGGCCGGCGTCGGCAAGCTTGCGCTCTATATCGCGGTTACGGCGGTGCTCGCGGCGGCGGCGATGCATATGCTCAAAGGCAATCCGCTCTATACCGGGCTGACCCTGGTGTTCTTCCTCACGCTTGGCCCGCTACTCTGGCTTAAATTCCTGCGCAGCCGCCGCCAGAAGAAGTTTGGCGCACAGTTTCCGGACGCGCTCGACATCATCGTGCGCAGCCTTCGCGCCGGCCATCCGGTCCCGGTGGCGATCACCATGGTCGGCCGTGAAATGGCCGATCCTTGCGGCAGCGAGTTCGGCATCGTTGCCGACGAGATCACCTACGGCTCCGATCTCGAAGGCGCGATGCGCAACCTGTATTTCCGTGTCGGCCAGGACGATCTGCCGCTGTTTGTCACCGCGGTCGCCATCCAGGGCTCGACCGGCGGCAATCTCAGCGAGATCCTGGAAAATCTCTCCGGCGTGATCCGGCTCCGCTTCAAGATGCGGCGCAAAGTGCGCGCCCTCGCATCCGAAGGCCGCGCGTCCGCGACCATTCTCGCTTCGCTGCCGATTGCGATGTTCGGGATCATCAATCTGGTTGCGCCGGATTTCTATTCCAGCGTTTGGCAGCACGATCTGACCAAGATTGTGCTGACCGCAGCCGGCGCCTGGATGAGCGTCGGCATCTTCATCATGTACCGCATGGTCAACTTCAAGATCTGATCATGGATTTCAACTTCAGCCCATTCGGAGATTCGGAATCGACCTTGCTGACGCTGATGGTGTTCCTGGCCACGGCGACGCTGACCTTCGCGATGATGGCAATGGTGCGTGTGCACGGCGCCGTGCGCCGTCGTACCGCCGGCATCAATGCCAAACTAAGCGGCGAAGCCGAAAGCTTCCGTCAGCACGAGCGGCGCAATTCCCGTTTCAAGGCCGCCGAACGCATTATCGGCTACGCGCAGAAGCATTACGGCGAAAGCGATGCCAAGGACATGAAGGTGCTGCGCAAGCGGCTGGTGCTGGCCGGCCTCTACGATCCGCGCGGCGTCGGCATCTTTTTCGTGGCGCGCACCGGTCTTGCGGTCGGCCTGGCGGTGGCCGCCATGATGTTCGCGCCCGGCGACGGCAATTCGATGTACTGGATGATCGTGGGTGCCGCCGGCATGTTCGGTTATGTCGCCCCGAGCGTCTATCTCGACCGGCGGATCGCCTCACGCCGCGCCGAGCATCGTGCCGGCTTTCCGGATTTCATGGACCTGCTGGTGGTCTGCGCCGATGCCGGCCTGAGCATGGAGGCGTCGCTCGATCGCGTCGGGCGAGAGCTCGCCGATTCCTATCCGTCGCTTTGCGCCAACATCCACATGGCGAATCTGGAAATCCGCGCCGGACGGACCATGACCGAGGCACTGGAACAACTCGCCGATCGGCTGGGCCTCGAGGAGGCGCGCTCGTTCGCAACTCTGATCCAGCAATCCGACGAACTAGGCTCCAGTATCACCGAGGCGTTGCGGGTCTATTCCGACGATATGCGACATAAGCGGCTGTCACGCGCCGAAGAGAAGGCTTACAGCCTGCCCGCCAAGTTGGCGCTACCGATGATGATCTGCATTTTTCCGGTGCTGTTCGTGGTCATTCTACTTCCCGTTGGGGTGCGCCTCGCGACCGGCGGATTTGGCTGATCTCCGCCCCAGAGAAGGCAGGGAATAGAAACTTAACCAGCCTTCGCTACCGTCCGGTTCGCCGGCGCGTAAAAGCCGGCTGTGCGCCGGTCTTCCGGGATCCGGCGCGCCTGGAGCGTAGAATGCGTGGTGGATCTTTTCCCGGTGCTGTGCTTTCGGCTGCATGCCTGCTCGTGCTGGCCGGCTGCGAGACGACCATGGAGCATACCGGCTCGGTGGCGGGCATGCGGGACAATACGCCGAGTTCCACCGGGCTGATGGGCGAAGACCCAAAGGGCGATCTCGAACTCGGCAAGCAGCATTATCGCGACAACAGCTTCGGGCTCGCCGAACAGCATTTCCGCCGGGCCGTCGAGAAGGGACCGCAGGATCTCGAAGCCTGGGTCGGGCTGGCGGCGAGCTACGACAAGCTCAAGCGGTTCGATCTTGCCGACCGTGCCTATGCGCAGGCGATCCGCATTGCCGGGCCAACCGCCGAAATTTTGAACAACCAGGGCTATTCCTATCTGCTGCGCGGCGACCGGCACCGGGCCCGCAAGACCCTTCTGGCGGCGCAAGCCAAGGACCCGAGTAACCCCTATATCCAGAACAATCTCAATCTCCTGGACCAGAGCCTGCGCGACAGCGCGGCGGTGCGCTGATCGTTTTGAGATCCCCGAGATACGGGCTTGTGCAACGTTTCTCCGTCATCCTGAGGTGGCCGCGTCGCGGCCCTCGAAGGGCGACGGCCCGATCGGTGCCCGCTCATCCTTCGAGGCTCGCTGCGCTCTCACCTCAGGATGACGGGTTGCGCTGCCCGCTTTCTGCGTACCGGAGCGTTGACGTGACAAATTGGTCATGAGGCCAAACGCGCTTTACAAGCGGCGGTCCGGCAACCACATTCCAGCGATCCCAGCGATCGAGGCCTCATGCTCCAGCTTCTGAAAGAGTTTCTGAACGACGTCGGTATCGGCGAGAAGCCGGCCAGCCGTTTCAGCGAGACCGACTACAGGCTCGCGGCGGCGGCTTTGCTCATTCATGTGATGTCGGTCGACGGGCAGGAGACCGGTGCCGAGCAGGACATGCTGCAGGAACTGCTGAAGCGGCAGTTTGATCTCGATGACTATGCGGTCGATGAACTGATCGCCGCCGCAACCGCGGCCGACCGCGAGGCGGTCGATCTCTACAGCTTCACCAGCCTGATCAACCGGTCGCTCGACGAGGACGGACGCCGCCGCATCGTGAAGATGATGTGGGAAATTGTCTACGCCGACGGCCGAATGAACGAATTCGAGGACAACATCGTGTGGCGCGCCTCCGACCTGCTCGGCATTTCGCAGCGCGACCGGGTGGAGATGCGGCGCGAGGTCGCCGAGGCTCTCAAATCGCCAGACGATGCCTGATCCGGTCACCCTCGTCACCGGCGCATCGTCCGGCATCGGGACCGAACTCGCGCGGGTGTTCGCGCGCCACGGTCACCGGCTGGTACTTGCCGCGCGCCGCACCGACAGGCTGGAGGCGCTGGCCGATGACATCGCAGCAGGCGGCGGCCCGCGTCCTTTGGTTCTGACGGTCGATCTGCAGGCCCGCGACGCCGGAGATGTCATCGAGGCGGCGCTGGCCCGCGACGGGCTGGAACCGCAATACGTGGTCAACAATGCGGGTTTCGGGCTCGCTGGACCGGCGGCATCGCGACCGCGCGGGCGGCTGCTCGACATGATCGATCTCAACGTGCGCGCGCTGACCGATCTGTCGCTGCGCTTTGCCGATGCGATGGAACGCCAGCGCGGCGGCCTGATGAACGTGGCGTCGGTGGCGGGATTCCTGCCGGGGCCGAAACATGCAGTCTATTACGCCGGCAAGGCCTATGTGGTGTCGTTCACCCAGGCGCTGCATTACGAATGGAAGCGGCGCAACGTGCGGGTGACCGCCTTGTGCCCGGGGCCGGTGCCGACCGAATTCCAGGCCGTGGCGGATACCCCGGACGGGGAGCGGATAACCCTGATGACCACCACGGCCGAGCAGGTGGCGGAAGCGGGCTATCGCGGCCTGATGGCCGGAAAGCGGCTGGTGGTGCCGGGATTTCTCAACAAGCTCGTGGTCTATGGCACGCCGATCGTGCCGCGCGCCGTGCTGCTTCCGCTGGTCGCGCAGCGGCAGCGGCGGAAGGGACGGTAGGCGGTTTTATCATAGCGGCACTACGCCACGCAGCGCTTGTGCCGGCGGGCGAACAGGATAGCTTCGGAAGGTCATCCGCAGCCCTCTCAGCCAGAGCCGAATGTCGCTACCCGTCCTCATCGTCGTGCATCAGGAAAACTCGACCCCCGGCCGGGTCGGGCAATATCTGCGCAAGCGCGGAATCCCGCTCGATATCCGCCGGCCGGTTCTGGGCGATCCGCTACCGGCCACACTGGAGCAGCATGCCGGCGCGGTCGTTTTCGGCGGCCCGCAAAGCGCCAATGACGACCTCGATTTCATCAAACGCGAGATCGACTGGATCGGCGTGCCGCTGAAGGAAGACAAGCCGTTCCTCGGCATTTGTCTCGGCGGCCAGATGCTGGCGCGGCATCTCGGGGCACGGGTCGATTTCCACGGTGAGGGCCATGTCGAGGTCGGCTATTACCCGATCCGGCCGACCTTGGAAGGCCGCGAGTTGTGCGAGATCTGGCCGGACCATGTCTATCAATGGCATCGCGAAGGCTTCGACCTGCCGCGCGGTGCGACCCTGATCGCCGAGGGCGATACCTTCCCGGTCCAGGCATTCCGGCAGGGCGACCATGCCTATGCGATCCAGTTCCATCCGGAAGTAACGCACGCGATGATGTGCCGCTGGACCATCCGCGGGCAGCACCGGATGGAATTGCCGGGCGCCAAGCAGCGCGCCGCGCATTTCGAGGACCGGTTCGTGTTCGATTATGCGATGCAGAACTGGCTGGCGCATTTTCTCGAGCGCTGGCTGCCGCAGCCGGCGCCCGCCAAACCTGCGCCCGAAAAGCCCGCGCCCAAAATCCTCACCGCCTGACCGCGAACACCTCGACCTCGACGCGGGCGCCAAAAGCGAGGCCGGTTGCCCCGAACGCGCTGCGCGCCGGTGCCGCATCTGGGAAGAATTCCAGATAGACCGCGTTGAAGCGCTGCCATTCCGCCATGTCGGCCAGCATCACCTGCACGCGCACGATGTTGGCGAGCGTCATGCCGTGCGCCTCCAGCGTCAGCCGCAGATTCTCGAAAGTCTGCCGCGTCTCCGGCTCGATGCCGCCCGGCACCAGCGCGAGCGTGCCCGGCTTCACCCCGATCTGACCCGACAGGATCACGAAATTATCGATCCGAACGCCGTCCGGGAACGGCAGGTTCGGCGGCAGCACCGCATTCGAGCGCAGCACTTCGACGTCGGGCTTATGAGTGGAGGGCTTGCCGGTCATCGCTGGTCCTTCTGCAGGCTTTGCACATTGAGAAGTTCGGGGAACAACTTTGTCCACAATCCGACGATCAGCAAGGTCGCGACGCCGCCGAACACCACGGCCGGCACCGTGCCGGCGAAATGCGCGAACACGCCGGCGCGGAATTCGCCAAGCTGGTTCGAGGTGCCGACGAACAGCGCGTTGACCGAAATCACCCGGCCGAGCATGTCGTCCGGCGTCTGCACCTGCACCAGCGTCTGGCGCACTACCACGCTGACCATGTCGCCCATGCCGAGCGCGAACAGCGCCAGCAGGGACAACGGAAACGAGGTCGACAAGGCGAACACGATGGTCGCAATCCCGAACAGCGCCACCGCGAGATACATCTTGCGTCCGGCATTGCGCACGAGCGGAAAGCGCGCCAGCGCGATCGCCATCAACAGCGCGCCGATCGCCGGCATCGCACGCATGATGCCGAGACCCCATGGGCCGACATGGAAAACGTCCTTCGCATAGATCGGCAGGAGTGCGGTGGCACCCGCGAACAGCACCGCGAACATGTCGAGCGAAGTGGCGCCCAGGATCAGCGGATTCCTGCGGATGAAGCCGATACCCGCGAACAGCGTGGAGAAATCGATCTTCTCGCGCTTCGGCGCCACCTGCTCGATCCGGATCAGCGCCACAAGAATGCTGGCGCCGATGAACAACGCCGCGCAGAGTGCGTAGACCAGCGTCGGGCTGACCACGTAGAGCAGCCCGCCGATTGCGGGTCCGCCAATGGTGGCGGCCTGGTTCGCCGATGCCGAGCCTGCCACCGCGCGCGGCAGCACCGGCAGCGGCACCAGCCGCGGCAGCAGCGCCATCAGGGTCGGCGCCTCGAAGGCGCGGGCGGCGCCAAGCAGGAACACCAGCGCGAGAATGAGATCGCGGGTGAGAAAGCCCTGCCAGGTGCCGAGCGCCAGCAGCAGCGCGGCGCTGCCTTCGGTCAGCTGGGCGAGCCGCACCACCTTGCTGCGGTTGTAGCGATCGGCCACGGCGCCGGCGACCAGCACCAATAGAAAGGCCGGCACGAATTGCGCAAGACCGACCAGACCGAGATCGAGCGCGCTGCCGGTCATGGTGTAAACCTGCCAGCCCACCGCCACGACCATCATCTGCAGGGCCAGGCTGGCCGATACGCGGGCGAACCAGAACAGCACGAAAGGCCGGTAGCGGCCGAGCGGCGCGGTGTCGGGGAGCGTGGTCATGGTCAGGTTCGGCGAGAGGCCCGGTTGTGCCGACGCGACGGGGAACTGCGGTAGGCGGGTGAGGCTGCGGAACTTCGCAGGCGGGAGCACCGAAGATGTCGCACACAAAGCTGCATTATTGAAGTTTCGGCTTTTCGCCAAAAAGCTAAGCTAGCGGCAGGTTACGACGCGCTTGCCATAGGGGATGGACACCATGCGACGACCCCGGACATTGCAGCTTAGCCTGATCCTGATTTCTACGACTGTCGCCCCCGCTGCGGCTGTGGCGCAAAGCGATCGCGAAGTCTGTGCCAAGGCGACCGGCGATGCGGCGATCGCCGCTTGCGACAAGGCGATTGCGGCAAACCCGAAGGACGCGGACTCGCTCGCCAATCGCGGTTTCACCTGGAGCCTAAAGGGCGATCAGGACAAGGCCATTGCCGATCTCAACGAGGCGCTGAAGATCAATCCGAAGCACGCGCGCGCGCTCAGCAATCGCGGCGTCGCCTGGAACCGCAAGGGCGATCCCGAGAAAGCGATTGCCGACTCCACAGAGGCGATCCGGATCAACAAGCGCTATGCCAAGGCTTACAACAATCGCGGCGTTGCCCTGATCCGCAAGAAGGAGCTCGACAAGGCGATCGCCGACCTCAACGAGTCGATCAAGCTGAACCCGAAGGATGCCAGCGCCTATTTCAATCGCGGCAATGCGCTGGAGATGAAGGGCTCGCTGTCGGATGCGCTGTCGGATTTCAGGACATTCGCGAAGCTGTCACCGAAGGATCCCGACGGGCCTGCGGCGATCGCGCGGCTGGAGCAGAGGATCAAGGCCGGGGCGCGGTAGGCACCATGCGGTTACCTTGCCGTTATCTTGCCGGGAGAAGCAGTTCGGCACCGGCCTTCATGCCGAATGCGTCGAGATGCGCGGTTTTCGTGCGGCCGGAATCGACCCAATGATAGTG
>JAEZBA010000639.1 GCA_023430245.1 Pseudomonadota bacterium | reverse complement strand
CGACGATGCGGTCCTGCTCGCCGAGCAGATACAGCGTCTCCACGGTTTCCTCGGTCAGGCAGACGATGCGGGCGGGCGCGTTCATGCAGGGCGCCGAGCTTACACGAACGCAGCTTCGTCGGCCTTGCTCAAAATGTCAGGCCCGCCGATTGCGGACACCCGGCCACGCTCGATCCGAACGATCACATTGGCGATACGCTTCAATTCGCGTGCGTAGTGGCTGACATAAACCATCGGAATCCGCGCCTCGTCCCGCAGCCGCAACAGATATGGCATGATCTCGTTCTTGCGTGCCGGATCGAGTGAGGCAAGAGGCTCGTCCATCAGCAGCAATCGCGGCTTGAGCATCAGTGCGCGGCCGATGGCGACGCGCTGTCGCTCACCGCCGGACAGCTTGCCGGGACGACGCTGTAGCAACGGTACGATATCGAGCATTGTAACAATGCGCGCGAACGCGGCATCGTCATGCGGCAGGCCCGCCATCCACCGTCCGTAGTCGAGGTTCTTCGCGACCGTCATGTGTGGAAACAGGCGGCCTTCCTGGAATACGTATCCGATCCGGCGCAGGTGCGTGGGAACGTCAATGCCCTTGTCGCAATCAAACAGCACATCCCCGTTGAGCGCGAGCCGGCCCGCATCCGGCCGTACCAGTCCTGCGATCATGTTGACCAGCGTGGTCTTGCCTGCGCCGGACGGGCCAAACAGCCCGGTAACCGGCCCGTCGCTCTCGAACGCGATACGCAGATCCAGGTTGCCGGCTTGCTTTCGAAGATCGACACTGAGCAACGTCATTCTCCGTGCAACCGGCGCGTGGCGCGTCGTGCGAAGTATTCCGAAGCCAGCAGCGCTGCCATAGCAATAACGATGGCGACGATCACCAGGCGCAGCGCAGCAGCATCGCCCGCAGGGGTCTGCGTGTAGGTGTAGATCGCGGCCGAGATCGTCTGGGTCTCGCCCGGAATATTCGACACGAAGGTGATGGTCGCGCCGAATTCGCCCAGCGCCTTGGCGAAGCACAGAAGCGTTCCGGCAATGATGCCTGGCATCGCGAGGGGAAGAGTCACTGTAGCAAAACGCCAGAACGAACTGGCGCCGAGTGTCGACGCGGCGTCTTCGAGCTTGCGATCGATCGCCTCGAAGGAAATTCGGATCGGCCGCACCAGCAGCGGAAACCCCATGATGCCGCAAGCGAGCGCGGCGCCGGTCCAGCGGAACGAGAGCACGATGCCGAAGGTCTCATAGAGAAAGCTGCCGACCGGTCCGCGCCGCCCGAACGAGATCAGCAGCAGATAGCCGGTGACGACCGGTGGCAGCACCAGCGGCAACACGATCAGGCCGTCGAGCAAGGCTTTGCCCGGAAAATTCTTGCGCGCCAGAAGCCATGCGACCGCGATGCCGAGCGGCAGCGCCACAACGGTCGCTACAGTAGCGATCCGGAGCGAAAGCCGGATCGCCGTCCATTCCTCTGGTGTCAGTTCGAACACGGGACTGATTTACGCCGGCGAATGTCAGGTCGAAGGCTTCGCGGCCATTACGGTGAAGCCGTATTTCTCGAAAATGTCCTTCGCTGCCTTGCCGCGCAGGAACGCGAGATAGCCGACCACGTCGGACTTTGCGGTGGTCGTCGCCGCCATCGGATAGGTGATGGGTGGGTGCGAACGCTCCGGGAATGTGCCGATGATCTTCACGCCCGGCTCGACCTTGGCGTCGGTCTCGTAAACGATGCCGAGAGCAGCTTCGCCCCGCGAGACGAGCAGGAGTGCTGCACGCACATTATCCGACATAGCAAATTTTGGCTCCGCCGCTGCCCACGATCCGAGCTTTTCCAGTGCAGCTTTCGCGTACAAGCCAACCGGAACCGCTCTGACGTCTCCGGTCGCGATGCGGCCGTCGCCGGCAAGCTTGGCGAGATCGAAGCCCTCGCCGATGGTGACATTGCCGAGCTTGGAGTCTTTCGGCGCAATCAGCACCAGCTTGTTGCCCAGCAGGTTGACGCGCGTGTCGGTCTTGATCGCCTTCTTGTCCTGGAGATAGTCCATCCACTTCAGGTCGGCGGATACGAATGCGTCGGCAGGTGCCCCGCCTTCGACCTGCTTGGCCAGCGCGGAACTAGCCGCGTAGCTCGACACAACCTTGACACCAGTTGCCTTGGTAAAGGCAGCGTTCACGTCGTCGAGCGCGTTCTTCATCGAGGCCGCGGCGAAGACGGTGATGCTCTTGTCCTGCGCGCCTGCGATCTGCGGCACAAGTGCGAATGTGCCGGCAAGAAATGCGACCGCAAGGCCCAGTGCGAAGGAGCGTCTCAGCATGGCGGTTCTCCGTAAACGCGCTGCCCGGCGACATAGCCTGCCATGCCGGACCATCAGATCGAGCTAACGTCTTGCGATAATTGAAGGAACCGCCGTTCCGTCGTGGGTCCGGGATGAGCGCGCGCAGCGCGGCCGGGATCGCGAGCGGACTTTAGCAACCTTCCGCCATTTGCCAAGATCGGATTAAAGCGCGGGCCGAGGAGACGGTCTGCCGGGAGGGGACATGAACGCATCAGCCGCGCCGCTCGAGGGCGAGTACGACTACATCATCGTCGGCGCTGGCTCGGCGGGTTGCGTGCTGGCGAATCGCCTCTCCGCCGATCCGAACAAGCGCGTGCTGCTGCTGGAAGCCGGCGGCCGCGACAACTGGATCTGGTTTCACATCCCGGTTGGCTATCTGTTCGCGATCGGCAATCCGCGTTCCGACTGGATGTTCCGCACCGAGCCGGTGCCGGGGCTGAACGGGCGCTCGCTCGCCTATCCGCGCGGCAAGGTGCTGGGCGGCTCGTCGGCGATCAATGCCATGATTTATATGCGCGGGCAGGCCGGCGATTACGATCACTGGCGCCAGCTAGGGCTCACCGGCTGGGGCTGGGATGACGTGAAGCCGCTGTTCAAGAAGCAGCTCGATCACTTCCTCGGCGACAGCGAGCATCACGGCGCGGGCGGCGAATGGCGCGTCGAATATCCGCGGCTGCGCTGGGACATCACCGATGCATTCCGTGAAGCCGCGGCGCAGGCGGGCATACCGAAGTGCGACGACTTCAACACCGGCAACAACGAGGGCTGCGGCTATTTCCACGTCAACCAGAAGATGGGACGGCGTTGGTCGTCGGCGCGCGGCTTTCTCAAGCCGGCGATGGGCCGGCCGAATCTGCGGGTCGAGACCGGATGCCTGGTCGAGAAGATCGAATTTGATGGCAAGCGCGCGAGCGGCGTGCGCTTCCGGCAGGGCGGCGAGAGCAAAATCGCGCGCTGCCGCGGCGAAGTGATCCTGTCGGCGGGCGCGCTCGGGTCGGCTCAGCTGCTGCTGCTCTCCGGTGTCGGACCTGCGGCGCAGCTCGCCGAACACGGCATTGTGCCGGTGCTTGATAAGCCAGGCGTCGGCGAGAACCTGCAGGATCATCTGCAATTGCGGCTGATCCACAAGGTTACGGGCGTGACGACCCTGAACGAAACCTACCGTTCGCTGGTCAGGCGCGGGATGATGGGGCTCGATTATGCGTTGCGCCGCCGCGGGCCGCTGACCATGGCGCCATCGCAACTCGGCGCCTTCACCCGTTCAAGTGCGCGATACGAGCGGCCGAACATCCAGTTCCATGTGCAGCCATTGTCGCTCGACAAGTTCGGCGATCCGCTGCACGACTTCCCGGCCTTCACCACAAGCGTCGCCAACCTGCGGCCCGCGAGCCGCGGTTATGTCCGCCTGCGCGGCACCGATCCGGAGGACAAGCCGGTCATCCAGCCGAACTACCTTGCGACCGACGAGGACCGGCAGGTCGCCGTCGATTCGATCAGGGTGGCGCGCAACATCGTGGCGCAGCCGGCGCTGCAGGCATTCAACCCGGTGGAATATCTGCCCGGCGATGCCGTCCGCAACGATGACGAGGCGGCGCTCGCCAAAGCCGCGGGCGATATCGGCACCACGATTTTCCATCCGGTCGGCACCGCGAAAATGGGCCGCCCGGACGATCCAATGGCAGTGGTCGATGAGCGGCTGCGGTTGATCGGCCTCGCCAATGTGCGGGTGATCGACGCTTCGGTGATGCCGACGATTACCTCCGGGAACACCAACTCGCCGACCATGATGATTGCTGAGAAGGGGGCAATGATGGTGCTGGAGGATGGGCGTTAGGCTAGCTCCCGGCGGGCGCCACACCATTTCCTAAGATTCGACGGATACGACGGCTCCATGACTCTGCACCCGCTTCTTGCGCGCATCCGCAATATCGTCGCCGATCCGCGCGCCGAATGGCCGCTGATCGCGACCGAATCGGGGGACCCGATGCGGCTCTTCGTCGGTTACGTTGCGGTGCTGGCGATGATCCCGGCAATCGCGGGCTTCATCGGATCGAGTGTGGTCGGGGTGTCGGTGTCGGCCGGCAGGCTGCACGACCCGCTGCTGCTGGGACTGATGCGGGCTTTCATCAGCTATCTCTTCAGTTTCGTGATCGTGTACCTGACCGCGCTTGTCATCGCCGTCATGGCGCCGCTGTTCCAGACCGAGCGCAACTTCCCAAATGCGCTGAAACTCGCGGTCTATTCCTTCACGCCGGTCTGGCTGATCGGGATCGTACTGATGGTGCCCGGATTGCGGTTCCTGTCGATCCTCGGGCTGTATGCCATCCGCCTGATCTGGACCGGGCTGCCGCCGCTGATGGGCACCCCGCGCGCGAAGATCCTGCCTTATGCGCTGTCGATTGTGGTCGCGGCCTTCGGAATCACGCTGGCGATGTCGGTGATTCAGGCAGCGATTCTCTCGCTGCCGTTTCAGGGCGATGCCGGCGAATGACTACGGAAGCGCCCGCAGATAGCGGATCGGCCGGCCGGCGGTGAGGCCTTGCGCCGCGGCGATGATGGCATTCGCATCGATCCCGTAATGCCGGTAGAGGTCGGGCAGCGAGCCGGTCTGCCCGAAATGCTCGACCCCGAGCCCGCGCGTCCTGTGGCCATGTACGCCACCAAGCCATGACAGCGTCGCCGGATGCCCGTCCAGCACGGTGATTAGTCCGCAATGCGGCGGCACGTCATCCAGCAACCGTTCTATATGTGAGCGGGCATGCACGAGCCCGCGTTCGCGCGCGCGTTGCGCCGCCGTCCAGCCGGCATTGAGACGGTCGGCCGACGTGACGGCGAGCAAGCCCACATCGCGGCGATCCTCGCTCATCAATCCGACCGCCTGAATCGCTTCCGGCGCGATGGCGCCGGTATAGGCCACGACCGCCTGTGCATTTGGCCCGGGCTTGCGCAGCCAATAGGCGCCATCGATCATACCTTGCTGCAATTCATCGGTCATCGTGCGCTGCGGCTGCTCGATTGGCCGCGTCGACAGCCGCAGATAGACCGAGCCGCCGGTCTCGTCGCGCAGCCAGTTCATTTCCGATGGCGCAGCGTCACCGTCCTTCTGCATGTAGTCGAGCGCGAAGCGCAGGATCACCGACAATTCGTCGACAAAGGCTGGCTCGAACGACGCGAGACCGTCCTGAGCCATGCCGATTAGTGGCTGCGCGATCGACTGATGCGCGCCGCCTTCCGGCGCGAGCGTGATCCCGGACGGTGTTGCCACCACGATGAATCGCGCATCCTGATAGCAGGCATAATTCAGCGCATCGAGCCCGCGCGCGATGAACGGATCGTACAGCGTGCCGATCGGCAGCAGCCGTTCGCCCTCGATGGCGTGAGACAGGCCGAGCGCCGATAGCAGGATGAACAGATTCATCTCCGCGATACCGAGCTCGATATGTTGGCCGTTCGGCGAGAACTCCCAAGCGAAAGTGGACGGGATGCGTTCGTTGCGGAAGGTATCGAGCATCGACTCGCGTGCGAACAGGCCGCGCCGGTTCACCCAGGCGCCGAGATTGGTCGAGACCGTCACATCCGGCGAGGTGGTGACGATGCGTGCGGCATAAGCCTCCTTCGACTTGCCGATCTCGTTCATCAGCGCGCCGAACCCGGTCTGGGTCGAGGTCACGGCCTGCGCCGGCACCGATATTGTGTCCGGAATTTCGAGCCGTGCCACCTTCGCCTGGGGCTTGCGCTGAGCGAACGGCACCGCGTCGAGGAAGCCCTGCAATGTGTCCGCAGGCTGCGTCAGACCTTCAAATCGCTCCCACTCGTGCCCCGGCCGCACATCGTTCTGTGTGCGGAAGGTGTCCATCTGCGCGGGCGTCATCAGCCCGGCATGGTTGTCCTTGTGCCCCGCCATCGGCAGGCCGAAGCCCTTTACGGTGTAGCAAATGAAGCAGACCGGCCTGTCGTGATCGATGCTCTTGAAGGCTTTCAGCAACGCCGGCAGGTCGTGGCCGCCGAGATTGTTCATCAGCCGCGCCAGCTCGTCGTCCGAGCGCTTTTCGATCAGTGCCGTGACCGGACCTTGATCTCCGATCTCATCGAGCAATCGCTTGCGCCAGGCCGCGCCACCCTGAAACACCAGTGCGGAATAAAGCGGGTTCGGGCAGGCGTCGATCCAGGCGCGCAGCTTCTCGCCGCCGGGTTCCCGGAATGCGGCCTCCTGCAGCGCGCCGTATTTGACGATCACCACATCCCAGCCGAAATTTTTGAACAGTTGCTCGTAGCGTTCCCACAAACCTTCGCGCACCACCGCGTCGAGGCTCTGGCGGTTGTAGTCGACGATCCACCAGCAATTGCGCAAGTTCTGCTTCCAGCCATCGAGCAACGCTTCGAAGATATTGCCCTCGTCGAGTTCGGCGTCACCCACGAGAGCGATCATCCGGCCCTCCGGCTTGTTCTTGGCCAGGCCATGCGCGCGCACGTAGTCCTGGACGATCGAGGAGAACAGCGTCTGCGCGACGCCGAGACCTACCGAGCCGGTGGAGAAATCGACATCGTCGATGTCCTTGGTGCGGGATGGATAGCTTTGCGCGCCCTTGTAGCCGCGGAAATTCTCGAGTTTCTCCCGGGTTTGCTTCCCGAGCAGATACTGAATTGCGTGAAAGATGGGGGAGGCATGCGGCTTCACCGCGACGCGATCCTGCGGCTGCAGGATGTCGAAATAGAGTGCCGTCATGATGGTCGCGAGCGATGCCGACGACGCCTGATGACCGCCGACTTTCAGTCCGTCGACACTGTCACGCAGATGGTTGGCGTTGTGGATGGTCCAGCTCGCCAGCCACAGCACCTTCTTTTCCAGTTCGGACAGGATGTCGAGGCGGGACGGTTGCATGAGGCGCTCCGTTGGCGGCGCGGCACGGACGTGTCGGGCAAGATAGGTTTGGCACGCTGCCTGTGGCAGGGGCATCCAATCTGCGCTACGATCGAAATCGAAATTGGCATAATCAACCAGTATTGTAGGTTAAAAAGGCGGAATCGGCCAATATGCAGTTAGACGCCATCGACCGCAAAATTCTCGCGCTGCTGCAGGAGGACGGCCGGCTCAGCCTTGCGGCGCTTGCCGAAAAGGTCGGGCTGTCGCCGTCGCCCTGCCTGCGCCGGGTCCGGCTGATGGAGAAAGCCGGCATCATCGCGCGCTATGTCGCGGTGCTGAACCAGCGCGAAGTCGGCCTCCCGGTTTCGGTGTTCGTGTCGATCAAGCTGGAAAGCCAGCGCGAGGAAGCGCTGACGAAGTTCGGCCGTGCGATCGCGCGCTGGCCGGAAGTGCTGGAATGCTACCTGATGACCGGGCCGCGCGATTATCTGCTGCGCGTTGTGGTCGCCGATCTGTCGGCCTATGAGCAGTTCCTGAAAACAAAGCTGACGCGGCTCGACGGCATTGCCT
>JAEZBA010000628.1 GCA_023430245.1 Pseudomonadota bacterium | reverse complement strand
CGGCAATGCCTGGGGCGACAAGGTGGTCGGACTGCCGCCGGCACTCGACAAGGCCGGCTTCAAGCTGTTCGACCCCGGCCGCTACCAGAATCTCACCGACAATTTCTCGGCGCAGATCGCGGCTTTCAAGGGCGCCAATGCGGAGATCCTCACCGGCGGGGTGCTGCCGCCGGACTTCACGACCTTCTGGAAGCAGTCGATGCAGCAGGGCTTCCGGCCCAAGGCGGCGTCGGTCGGCAAGGCGATCCTGTTCCCGGTCGCGGTCGAGGCGCTGGGCAAGGACGGCAACAACCTGTCGTCGGAGGTGTGGTGGTCGCCGAGCCATCCGTTCAAGTCATCGATGAACGGCATGAGCGCGAAGCAGCTCGGCGATTCCTATGAGCGGTCGACCAAGAAGCAATGGACCCAGCCGATCGGCTTCATTCATTCGCTGTTTGAGGTCGGCCTCGACGTGCTGAAGCGCACGGCGCAGATCGGCGATGCCAATGCCACCGTGGACGCGATCCAGAAGACCAATCTCGAGACCGTTGCCGGTCCGGTGCGCTGGGACGGGAAGGGCGTGCCGCCGTTCGCCGCCAAGAACATCGCCAAGACCCCGCTGGTCGGCGGCCAGTGGCGCGTCAAGGACGGTAACCGGTATGAGATCGTGATCACCGACAACCGCACCGCGCCGAATATCCCGGTCGGCGGCAAGATGGAACCGATCGGCTGATTGCAACGCCTGAACCGCGTGATCGCTTATCGACGTGTATTGCATCGTGGTTCGACTGCAGCATTTGCTTTCGGTGTGAAAGCCGAGAAGGGCCGGGATTTTCCCGGCCCTTGTCATACCTTCGGCGCCGTTGTTTATCGTAGTCCTCATGCTGCTTGAACTTCAGGGCGTCTCGAAATCCTACGGTTCGGTCGTGGTCGCCGACAACATCGACCTGTCGGTGCAGTCGGGCGAAGCGCTCGGCATTGTCGGACCGAACGGGGCAGGCAAGACCTCGCTGTTCAATCTCATTGCCGGCGGGGTTTCGCCGGCCTCCGGAACGATCCGGCTCGACGGCAAGGACATCACCCGCGCGCGTCCGCATCAGCGCTGCATCGCCGGCATCGGCCGCTCCTATCAGATCCCGCAGCCGTTCGAGGCGCTCACCGTGTTCGAGAACCTTCTGGTCGGCGCCGTCTATGGTCGTGGACAGAACGAGCGCGACGTCATCGACGCCTGCGGGCGGATTCTCGACCTGACCCATCTGCTGCCACGCGCCAATGTTCCCGCCGGCTCGCTGAGCTTGCTCGAGCGCAAGCGACTCGAAATGGCGCGCGCGCTCGCAACCGGTCCACGGCTTTTGCTGCTCGACGAGATTGCGGGCGGATTGACCGAAGGCGAATGCCATGAACTCGTCGAGACCATCCGCAGCATCCATGCCGACGGCACCACCATCGTGTGGATCGAGCATGTGGTGCACGCGCTGCTCGCCGTTGTCGGGCGGCTCGTCGTGCTGAACTTCGGTCGCAAGATTGCGGAGGGCCATCCGCGCACGGTGATGAACTCGCCGGAGGTGCGGCAGATCTATATGGGCATCGAAGCCTGATGGCGCTCCTCGAAACCCGCGCGCTCAAATCCTATTACGGCGACTTCCAGGCGCTGTATGGCATCGACACGATGCTTGCCGAAAGCGAGACCGTTGCGATCATCGGCGCCAACGGCGCCGGCAAATCGACCTATCTGAAATCGATCGCGGGCCTCATCCAGAACCAGCCGGACAGCGTGATGTTCGATGGCCAGCCGATCGGCGCCATGCCCGCGGCCGCGGTGATGAAGCTCGGCATCTCTCTTGTCCCTGAGGGCCGGCGGCTGTTTCCATCGCTGACCGTGGAGGAAAATCTCCTGATCGGGCGATACGGACGGCAGACGCCGGGGCAGTGGACGCTGGAGGAAATCTACAACCTGTTCCCGGTGCTGCGCGAGAGGCGTAACGCCGCCAGCACCACCTTGTCGGGCGGCCAGCAGCAGATGGCTGCGATCGGCCGCGCGCTGATCTCCAATCCGCGCGTGCTGCTGTGTGACGAGATCAGTCTGGGGCTGGCGCCGATCGTGATACGTGACATTTACGCGGCCCTGCCGCGCATCAAGGCGAGCGGCACCAGCGTGATCGTGGTCGAGCAGGATATCGTGCAGGCTTTGCAGGTTGCCGACCGCGTCTATTGCTTTCAGGAGGGGCGCCTGTCGCTTACCGGCCGGCCGCGCGAACTCTCGCGCGCGCAGATCCACAACGCCTATTTCGGTTCGTAGCGGGACGACACGATGGCGGAATGGATCAACACCATCATCCAGGGCATCCTGCTCGGCGGGCTCTACGCGCTGTTCGCGGCCGGCCTGTCGCTGATCTTCGGGATCATGCGGCTGGTCAATCTCGCGCATGGCGATCTGATCGTGCTGGCGGCCTTCGCCATCCTTGCGATCGCTGCGTGGCTTGGGCTCGATCCGTTTCTGGCGACGCTGTTTGCGATCCCGATCATGTTCATGGTCGGCTTCGGGCTTCAGCACGTGCTGCTGAACCGCACGCTCGGCCGCGACCTGCTGCCGCCGCTGCTGGTGACGTTCGGCTTGTCGATCATCATCCAGAACGGCTTGCTAGAAACGTTTTCGGCCGACAGCCAGTTGCTGCGGGCCGGATCGATCGGCACCGCATCGATATCGCTGGGCGGTGGCGTGGCATTCGGGGTGCTGCCGCTGATCACGTTTGTGTCGGCGCTTGCGGTGATCATGGGGCTCAATCTGCTGTTCTACCGCACCCAGCTGGGCCGCGCGTTTCGCGCGACCTCCGACGATCTTGAAATCGCGCAAGTGATGGGCATCGATCACAAGCGTATCTTTGCGGTGGCGATGGGGATCGCCATGATCGTCGTCACCATCGCCGCGCTCTATCTTGGCATGCGCGCCAATTTCGATCCGACCATCGGTCCGGCGCGTCTCATCTATGCCTTCGAGGCGGTGATCATCGGCGGGCTCGGCAGCCTGTGGGGCACGCTCATCGGCGGCATGATCATCGGCCTGGCTCAAACCATCGGCGCGGCGATCAACCCGGAATGGCAGATTCTGGCGGGTCACATCGCATTCCTGATTGTGCTTGTCCTGCGGCCGCGCGGTTTGTTCCCGCGCGCCTTCGATTGAGGCGGTGGCATGGACCTGTTTTGGCAAGTCGCCACCTGGCTGCAGAACAAGGACGATAAGGGCAGACGCTCGGCAGAGCCGTCGCCGATCACGCGCAGCTATGCGAGCGAGGTCGGTGCTGGTTATGGCCGCCCGCTGGCGCTGCTCGGGATCGGTCTGGTCGCGCTTCTGATCGCGGCGCCGACTTTTGCCAGCCGCAACATGATCCAGGATCTGATCTTCATCTTCTACATGCTGGCGCTGGCGCAATACTGGAACCTGCTGGCCGGCTATGCCGGTCTGGTGTCCGTGGGCCAGCAGGCCTTTGTCGGCCTCGGCGCTTACCTGCTGTTCGCGTTGACGATTTTCGGCGAGATCGATCCGATCCTGGCGATCATTCTGGCCGGCGCTTTTGCAGGGCTTTGCGCCGTGCCGACCGCCTTCGTGGTGTTCCGCTTGCGCGGCGCCTATTTCGCCATCGGTACCTGGGTCATGGCCGAGGTCTATCGGCTGGTGCTGGCGCAATTCAAATCGCTGGGGGGAGGGACCGGTACGTCGCTGCCACCCGCCGTCACCAACGGCGTGTTCGGCATCGAATGGGTCAAGACCGCATTCGATGTACGCACGCCGGCGGCGCGCGACATCGTTACCTACTGGATCGCGCTCGCGCTCGTGGTCGGCACTGTTCTGGCGGT
The DNA here is from genome assembly GCA_023430245.1 of Pseudomonadota bacterium. GTDB lineage: Bacteria > Pseudomonadota > Alphaproteobacteria > Rhizobiales > Xanthobacteraceae > Pseudorhodoplanes. The sequence goes on along the minus strand of JAEZBA010000628.1, from coordinate 12 downwards.
GTACTGGATCCT
>JAEZBA010000600.1 GCA_023430245.1 Pseudomonadota bacterium | reverse complement strand
GGTCTTGCCGACATCGGTGCCGCTCGCGGTGATGAAGATGGATGCCATGTCTGATGTCCCGGTTGCGAGGCCAGTGTCGCCGCGGAGGCGCGCTTTCACAAGCGTCGGAACCACGGGGATGCGGCTCAAAGAGAGTCTGTGCGGCTTTGGATATGATGTCCTAACACGATCCGACCGCGAATGGTGGCAGGATCGTCAAAATCGTCGCAGGCATTCAACTCAAAATGCGGCTGCGTATGAGGCCGGCCAGCCGCTCGATCGCCTCGTCCGGCTGTGCTGCATTGAACGTCACACGCAACCGTGCGGTTCCCACCGGCACGGTCGGCGGACGGATGGCGATGACCAGGAACCCTTCGTCTTCCAGCAGCGCCGAGGCGCGCATCGCGGCATCGGCATCGCCGATCGTCACCGGCACGATCGGACTGTCCGCGGCCGGCAGATTGGCGGCGCGGGTGAAGGCGCGCGCTTTCCGAACCGGGAGCGCGGCAAGATCCGGATCGTTCTCCATGATATCGAGCGCCGCGATCGCCGCACCCAACGCCGCCGGCGGCAGGCCGGTCGAATAGACCAGCGTGCGCGCTCGATTCTGCATCAGGTCGATCACCGCGCGCGAGCCACAGAGATAGCCGCCATAGCTGCCGATCGCTTTCGACAGCGTGCCCATCTGCAGCGGGATGTCGGCGGGTGGATTGGTGGCATAGGCTGAGCCGCGGCCCTGCCCGAGGACGCCGATGCCATGGGCGTCGTCGCTCATCAGCCAGGCATCGTGGTGGCTCGCGATGTCGGAGAGATCAGGCAGCGGCGCAAGATCGCCGTCCATCGAGAACACGCCTTCGGTCAGGATCAGCGCATGGTTGAATTTCGTGCGTTCGCCGTCGAGCAGCGTACGCAGATGCGCGGCGTCATTGTGACGGAACGGCATGATCGTGGCGCCGCTCAGCCGCGCGCCGGTATGCATGGAAGAATGCGCGAGTTCGTCGATCAGAATGAGATCGCCGCGACCGGCCAGCGCCGGAATGATGCCGGCATTGGCAAGATAGCCGGAGCCGAACACGCAGGCGGCCTCCGTCCCCTTCAGCTTTGCGAGCCGGGATTCCAGTTCCGCATAAAGTGGGTGGCTGCCGGTCACGAGCCGCGAGGCACCGGCCCCGGCGCCGTAGGTTTCAGCCGCCGCCGCTGCCGCACGCTTCACCGCCGGATGCTGGCTGAGATTGAGGTAATCGTTGCTGCAGAAAGACAGAAGCGCGCGGCCGTTGCGCACGACATGCACGCCGTCGCCCGATTCCGTTTCCACGATGCTGCGGCGCAGGTTGTCACGCTCGCGCTCGGCGAGCTTGTCGCGGGCGAACAGGTCGAGGGATCGCATGGCGGCCGGACCATGGCCGGGAGCCCGGTTGGACGCAACCGGAAAGTCGGCGATAACGGCGTGGACGGGAAGGCAGAAGAATCCCGAGCATTGCAGAAGGTCTGGCCGACGATGGGCTACGTACTTGTGTTTCTGGGCGGCGGAATCGGCGCCATGCTCCGCCACGGGATCAATATGGTAACGCCGCGGCTTTTGGGTAGCGGGTTTCCCTGGTCCACCTTTCTGGTCAATATCAGCGGCTCCTTTCTCATGGGTCTGGTGGCCGGCTGGTTCGCCTTCAGGGGCGATGCGCCCCAGCATTTGCGGCTGTTTTTCACCACCGGGATTCTTGGCGGCTACACTACCTTCTCGGCGTTTTCGCTCGATACGGCGCTGCTTTACGAACGCGGCGATGTCGGGCTGGCGGCGGCCTATGTCGCGGGGTCGGTGGTGCTGTCGATCGCTGGATTGTTTGCCGGACTGTGGATCGTCCGCTCGCTGATGTGATGAAAGCCGGAGCAGAATTGCCGATGTTTTTGGCAACGACGCCAAGCTCCGGGCTCTTTACTTGAGCCGGCGCGCAGACGTTTGTGATGTGAATCAATAGTTTAGCATCGCGCGGACACCGCAAATCTTTTGCATACAATAGCGGGAACTTGGCCCCGAACTTGCGTAGCTCCTCCTGCCGGGCTTCGAGGAGCGACGCCGTGCCAGTCAGGATCGAGGCCGAACCCTATCCGCTTCAGATCGACATCAGCCGGTCTGCACTCGTCATCATAGACATGCAGCGCGACTTCCTGGAGCCGGGCGGCTTCGGCGCCGCACTCGGCAACGACGTCTCACTGCTGAAGGCGGCGGTCGAGCCGATTGGCAACGTGCTCAAGGCCGCACGCGAAGCCGGCTTGCTCGTGATCCATACCCGCGAAGGTCACCGGCCCGATCTGGCCGATGCACCGCCGCTGAAGGTCGACCGCGGCGATCCGGCGACGCGCATCGGCGCACCTGGCCCGATGGGACGCATTCTGGTTCGTGGCGAGCCTGGCCACGACATCATCCCCGAGCTTTATCCGGTCGCGGGCGAGCCCGTGATCGACAAGCCGGGCAAGGGCGCCTTCTACCAGACCGACCTCGAACTGATGCTGAAGAACCGCGGCATCGAGACGTTGCTGGTGTGCGGCGTCACCACGGAAGTCTGCGTCAACACCACCATCCGCGAAGCCAACGATCGCGGCTTCCGCTGCATCGCGCTGGCCGATGGCTGCGCCTCCTATTTCCCGGACTTCCACGCCGCAGGCCTCGCCATGATCAAGGCGCAGGGCGGCATCTTCGGATGGGTGTCGGATTCCGAAAAAGCGATTGCCGCGATCGCAGCGCATGGCGCGCGCGCACCGAAAATGCCGTTTGGGATTATCGAAGGGGGAGTGCGATGACCGGTCTTTCCGATACCAGCGCTGAGAAATTCCGCCCCGCCTTGTGGACGGCGGGCGACTGGAATGCGTTCTTCGGCTTCGGCACCAACATCCTGGTGAACATGCTGGTGCTGACCGGACTGTTGCGCTTTGTCCTGAAAATGCCGGACTCGATCGTGTTCGGCCGCATCCTGCCCGCGATGGGTCTGATGATGTTCCTGTCGACCATGTATTACGCGTGGCTCGCCTATAAACTGGCGCTGAAGACCGGCCGCTCCGATGTCTGCGCATTGCCGTCGGGCATCAGCGTGCCGCATATGTTCGTGGTCACCTTCGTGATCATGCTGCCGATCTCGCTCAAGACCAACGATCCGATCAAGGGCTGGGAAGCGGGCCTCGTCTGGGTGTTTTTCCAGAGCTTCATCCTGATGATCGGCGCCTTCATCGCGCCCTATATCCGCAAGATCACGCCGCGCGCGGCATTGCTCGGCACGCTCGCCGGCGTATCGATCACGTTCATCTCGATGCGGCCGGCGCTGGAAATGTTCCTGACGCCGCAGATCGGTCTGATCTGCTTCGCTATCATTCTCGTCGCCTGGTTCGGCGGTGTGAGATATCCGAAGGGCATTCCCGCCGGATTGATTGCGATTGCGGCCGGAATGCTGATCGCCTGGGGCTCGACGCTGTTCGGCTTCAATCACGGCGGCATGAGCCTCGACAAGGTGACCGGCGCCTTCACCCACTTCGGCTTTTCGGTGCCAATCCCGGCCATTGGCCATGTCTTCTCGGGCTTCGAATTCCTCGGCATCATCCTCGTCACCGCGATCCCGTTCGGCATCTACGATCTGGTCGAGGCCATGGACAATGTGGAGAGCGCTGAAGCGGCCGGCGACCATTACCCGACCACGCAGGTGCTGACGGCGGACGGCGCGGTCAGCCTGATCGGCTGTCTGATGGGCAATCCCTTCATCAACGCGGTCTATATCGGCCACCCCGGCTGGAAGGCGATGGGCGGCGGGATCGGCTATTCGGCCGCGACCGGGATCATGGTGATCGTGCTGTCCTGGTTCGGCATCATCTCGCTGATGCTCGCCCTGATCCCGCTGGTCGCGATTTCGCCGATCCTGCTCTACATCGGCATGCTGATCGGAGCGCAGGCGTTCCAGACCACGCCGACGCACCATGCGCCCGCCATTGCGCTGGCGCTCACGCCGCATTTGGCGGCCTGGGCCAAAACCCTGATCGACGGTGCGCTCGGCGCTGCCGGCACCACCGCCGCCGCGGTCGGCTTCGACAAGATGGCCATGCAGGGCGTGGTTTATCACGGCCTCGAAGTGATGGGCGGCGGCGCGATCCTGTCGGGGTTGGTCCTTGGAGCCATAGGCGTGTTCATCGTCGACCGGGAATTCGTCAAGGCGTCAGCCTTTGCGCTGGCCGGCGCGGTCCTGACCTTCTTCGGCTTTATGCATGGCGAGGCGGTGGGCTTCGCCGTCACGCCCTCGGTGGCGATCGCCTATGCCATGGTGGCGGCCTTCCTGTACGGGATGAGCCGCCAGGGACTGGGGCTGGCGGTGCCCGCACCGGCGCCCAAGCCGGCCGCCACACCGGCTGAGTAAATGCAAAATGCGGCCCGGTCATTCCGGGTTGCGACTTGAACGAAACGCGCTTCACGGGCATGTCTTGCGCCATGCCCGACGCATTTGAAACCGCAGACCTCCTCAGCCGGGCACCGGTCATTCCGGTGCTGACCATCAACGATCACGATATCGCCGTGCCGCTGGCGCGCGCCCTGTGTGATGGCGGGCTTCCGGTCATCGAGGTCACATTGCGGACCCGGGCCGCTCTGGGCGCGATTGCAGCCATTGCGGTCGAAGTGCCGGAATGCATCGTTGGTGCTGGTACGGTGGTACGGCACGTCGATGCGGCATTTGCGATCGATGCCGGCGCGAAATTCTTGGTCAGCCCCGGCACCGATTCCGTTCTGGCGGAAACATTCACCGAGATCGAGATTCCGGTTCTGCCGGGCTGCGCCACCGTGACCGAAGCCATGGCGCTGTCCGACCTCGGCTTCGAGATTCTGAAATTCTTTCCGGCCGAGGCCTCCGGCGGGGCCGCCTGGCTGAAGGCGGTTGCGGCGCCGCTGCCGCATATCCGCTTCTGCCCGACCGGCGGCATCGATATGGGCAATGCGCGCGACTATCTCGCGCTACCGAATGTGGTCTCGGTCGGCGGCTCGTGGGTGGTGCCGCAGGACGCGCTGGCCGCGAAAGATTTCGCGCGGATCAAGAAACTGGCGCGCGAGGCGTCGGGCCTGCGCGCCTGATGCAATCCGAGCCCCCGGCGCCGGTGCGCCGCAAGCGCCGCGCCCTCGACTGGCCAACCGCGATTCTCATTACGATCGTGGTGACCGCGGCAGCCTATGTCTACTGGAGGGACGGTTCGGCGCGCTTTCTCGATGTCATCTGGTCCGATGCCGACCTGTTCGCGTGGATGCTGCCGAATGTGCTGGCCGGCTGCCTGATCGCGGCGCTGGTCACGATCCTCCTCCCGCGCGAAACCGTCATCCGCTGGGTCGGCCGTGACGCCGGCTTCAAGGGCATCCTGATTGCGGCCGGCGCCGGCATCATCGTGCCGGGCGGTCCCTTCACCATCTATCCGATTGCAGCGGCCTTCATCGGCATGGGTGCGGATGCAGCCGCTGTGGTGACGCTCATTACGAGCTGGAC
>JAEZBA010000565.1 GCA_023430245.1 Pseudomonadota bacterium | reverse complement strand
GCGCTAACCGGGCTTGGCGGCCATCTTTTTGTCATTGACGACCCTCAGAAGCCAGTTAACGCGCAGTCCGAGGTTCTGCGCAACAATCTGCACCTGTGGTTTAACAACACCCTGCTTTCGCGTTTAGACAGCAAGGAACGGGACGCGGTGATTGTTGTCATGCAGCGCGTCCATTTGTATGATTTGACAGGTTACCTTCTCGAATCGGCGGATGGTCGCATCTCAGCTTGGCTGCTATTGCCGAGGAACACGAACAAATCGCAATCGGCAAATAATAAATTTTACGTCCGAAGGGCCGGCGAAGCCCTGCATCCATCTCATGAGTCGCTCGAAATTCTCAACAAATAGCGCCACGAATTCGGCGCCGACGTTTTCGCGGCTCAATATCAGCAACACCCCGTCCGGCCAGGTGGCGGTATGGTCAAGAGAAAAAATATGCGGCGTTATGACTCCCTACCGGACCCACGGCCCGATCACCGCATCATCTTGTCTTGGGACACAGCCGCTAAAATGGCGCACAGAATGATTGGTCCGTGTGTACGGTATTGCTGCTCGCTGACCCAGTTTACTATCTGCTGGACATGGTTCGCGGTCGGTACGAGTATCCGGAGCTTCGCGACACAGCAATTGCTCTTGCAAAGCGGTACAATCCCTTCGCAATCCTGATAGAGGATGCTTGGACCGGTACAGCCCTTGCGCAGGAACTCAAACGCGCCGGACTGTATCCGGTCCATTTGATCCCGGTCCAACACGACAAGCTCGGCCGCATGTATGTTCAGCCCGGAAAGTTTGAAAGAGGCTTCGTGCACGTCCCGATAGACGCACCGTTCATGCCGGAGCTAGAAAAAGAACTTCTAACTTTTCCGCAAAGCAAGACCGACGATATCGTCGACAGCATCAGCCAAGCTCTCGCCTTTGATCAGTGGGGTTATGACTTAACCTTGAGTTGGGTAGACGACTGATTCGACGAGTTAACATCAGCGAGCAAGTATGATCGCAGGCTTTGGCGCATAGATCGCATTCTGTAACCAGTGGTCGCCGGCAACCGGATAGCCGCCCTCACTCAAAACAAGCTGAATCATGAGCAAACGAACCCTCGCGATTTGATAACTTTGCGAATCGCTGGGATGAATTCGGGAATTTGGCTGTCAAGGCAGGTGGGGCGCGCAGATGGTAGCCGGCTGCATTTGGGAGGGTAGGGCTAAGAGCAACGCAAGTTTCGTCACCGTAAAGACGGCCGAGTTTCTCGTTCAAACTCAGCCGTCCTGCTAGCTGTTCATTCCCCACACATCTTCTTCCGCAATAGCAGGGAAATCTGGCGCCGTCTCGTTGAACAGAATCAATAGGCCCCCTGACAATAACGATCCGACCATTCAGATCGCGACCTTGTGGGCTCCCTTGAGCTGCAGAATGTCGCGAGCCTCGTCAGGTGTGGCAACCTCGTACCCAAGCCCCTCGACAATCTGACGCGCAAGCCTCACCTGATCGGCATTCGAACTGGCAAGCTGCCCCGGTCCCGCCCACAGCGAGTCCTCAAGACCCACCCGAAGGTTGCCGCCCATGGAGACCGCCATCGCTGCGATCGGCAGCTGATTGCGTCCAGCGCCCAACACTGACCAGCGATAGTTATCGCCAAAGAGCCGATCTGCTGTCCTGCGCATATGCATCACGTCTTCGGGATGCGCGCCGATGCCTCCGAGCAACCCAAAAACGGATTGTACGAATAGCGGGCCCTTGACCAGACCACGATCGAAGAAGTGCTTGAGCGTGTAAAGATGCCCGATATCGTAGCACTCGAACTCAAAGCGGGTTTCATTGTCGTAGCAGGTCTCGAGAACATACTCGATGTCCTTGAAAGTATTGCGGAAGATCAGATCGCGCGTATTTTCGAGATGCTGTCGCTCCCATTCGAACTTGAAGTCCTTGTATTTGCCGAGCAGATGGAACAGCCCGAAATTCATTGAGCCCATATTTAACGACGCGACTTCGGGCTTGAACGTCGCGGCAGGCTGCACGCGCTCATCCACGGTCATGTAAGGGCTGCCGCCGGTCGTGATGTTGATGACGGCATTGGTCTGCTGTTTGATCCGCGGCAGAAACCGCGCGAACGCCTCTGGCGTCTGATCCGGTCGACCGGTTTCGGGGTTACGAGCGTGAAGGTGGAGTATAGCGGCTCCGGCTTCCGCCGCGGCCACGGCCTGGGTCACGATCTCATCCGGAGTTATCGGCAGGTGAGGTGACATGGTCGGCGTGTGAATCGCACCCGTGACAGCGCAGGTAATGATCACCTTCTTGGCTTTCGCCATATCTTCCTCCCGTGTTGTTATCTGATTGTTGGACCGGACGCCGGTCAGGCATTCGTCCGCAACGCATCCCAGACGCGTTGCGGCGACGCCGGCAGGTCGAAATGCTCGATCCCTTGCTGGGCCAGCGCATCCAGCACGGCATTCATACCGGCCGGTAGCGCGCCGGCGACACCGGACTCGCCCGCGCCTTTCACGCCCAACGGGTTGGTGGTGCACGGCACGCTGTGATGCGCAGTCGCCATGACCGGCATGTTTGCTGCCCTGGGCAGGGTGTAATCCATCAGCGACGCATTCAGAAGCTGTCCGTCATTGCCATAGCGCACATGCTCGCCGAGCACCTGACCCAGCCCCTGAGCGATACCACCGTGCGTTTGTCCATCGACGACCGTTTCGTGAACGATCGTGCCCACATCGTCCACAGCCGTGTAGCCGACCACCGAGACAACTCCGGTGTCAGGGTCAATCTCGACCTCGCAGACGTGACAGCCGTTGGGAAACGACATCTGCGGCGAGGTGAATTCACCGACGCTATCCAAACCTCCCTGTAACTCTTGGGGGAGATCGGTTGCTTCGCGCGCTTGCCGGGCCAGTTCAAGAAGGGGAATCCGGAGGTCGGTCCCCGACACGGAGAACGTTCCAGCCGAAAATTCGACATCGCCGATGGCCACCTCGAACAGATGCGAGGCGATGCCGCGGCCCTTTTCGATGGCGTTGTCACAGGCGACAACCGAGGCGCTGCCGGCCATCATCAACGAGCGCGAGGCCACGGAGGGCGTACCATCCGGCACCTCATCGCTGTCGCCCTCGATCAGCTTCACCTTGCCGATGTCGATGCCGAGGCGTTTTGCGATCACGCGAGGAAAGGTGGTCTGATGTCCCTGTCCCATCGCCTGCACGCCGACGCGAATGGCCGCGGTGCCGTCGGCATCGAAGCGCAGGTCTGCCTTTTCATTCAGAATGCCGCCGGCTACTTCAAGGAAGCAACACATGCCGATTCCGCGCAGCAACCCTTTTGCGCGGGCGGCCTCGCGGCGTTTCGCGAAGCCGGACCAGTCCGACAGTGTCAGCGCCTTGTCCATCAGCGCTTCGAATTCGCCACTGTCATAGATCGGACCGATCGCAGTCTGGTACGGCATCGCCGAGGGCGGAATGAAGTTGCGCCTGCGCAGCGTCACCCGGTCGATTCCGAGCTTGCGCGCGGCTCCGTCGATCAGCCGTTCGATCACATAGATCGCCTCCGGCCGACCGGCGCCACGATAAGGACCAAGCGGTGCGGCATTAGTGAAGACGAGCTTCACGTCCAGTTGGATCGCGGGGATCCGGTAAACGCTGGACAGGCAGTTCTTGGTATTGGCCGTCCCGAAGATCGCAGTGTATTGGGTCGTGTAAGGGCCGATGCCGACGAAGTTGCGTGCACGCAGGGCGAGAATTTTGCCATCGGCGGCAAACGCCATCTCGCCTTCGAGGATGCCGTCGCGGCCATGTGAATCGGATAGAAAGCTCTCGACACGGCTGTTGCACCACTTGACCGGGCGGCAGATCTTGCACGCGGCATAAAGGATCGCGCCGTATTCGGGATAGGTCTGCGCCTTCATCCCGAAGCCGCCGCCGATATCGTAGGTCAGCACTCGGATTTTCGAGAGCGGCACCTTGAAGACGCCCTCGGCCAGCAGCTTGCGCACTACTGCGACACCCTGCGTGGTAGCGATCAGCGTATAGCGCTGGGATTTCTCGTCCCACAATCCGATCCCGGCGCGCGGTTCGAGCGATACTGCTGCAAGCCGCGTGTCGTCTAGCCGCACGCGCTCGACATGCGCCGCTGCGGCAAAGGCAGCATCGACCGCGGCGACGTCACCGTCGCGCCAATCCAGCGCAATGTTGCCGGGCACCTCATCGTAAAGCCGCGCAGCATCAGCCGCCATCGCGCTTTCGATATTCGACGCGCTACCGATCTCGTCGAGCTCGACCTCAAGAGCCTCCGCAGCGTCCTGCGCCTGCACAAGCGTTTCGGCAACGACGAGCGCTATCGCCTCACCAACGAAGCGAACGCGGTCCGTCGCCAGCACCGGCATGGGAGCCGCAACCATTGGCTTGCCGTCACGTCCGACGGTACTGGCGACAGGAGGAATGCCGCCAAGTCCGTCAGCCGCGAGGTCTGCACCCGTGATCACCGCCAGGACGCCCGGCATTGCACGCGCACGTGTTGGATCAACACGCGTGACAAGCGCATGGCCAACACTCGCGCGGACAAAAACGCCAAAGGCCAGGCCAGGCATTTTCAGATCGTCGGTGAACTGGCCACGCCCCGTGAGCAATGGCTCGTCTTCGCTGCGCAATGCGCCTTGGTCGCTGCCGAAGCGTACAGGTGTACTGATCATGATGCTTCCGTGAAGTCAGTCAGGGAGATTGCCAAGCTGCAGGATCAGATCGGCGGCGCCGGCGAGATCGCTTTCAAGCGCGGCGCGGCCGAGGGCGCCATCGCGGTTTCGCATCGCGCGGATCATGTC
>JAEZBA010000495.1 GCA_023430245.1 Pseudomonadota bacterium | reverse complement strand
CCCGCCGGCTCGACGCCGGCGAGCAAAACGACGGGCCGATCAGGCCGACTTGTGCTTCTTCAGCCGGAACGCCAGAGCAATCCAGGTGACGCCAAGCAGCATCGCGAACCAGCCGATGATCCAGGCGACGGCGAGCGCACCGACCGCTGGGCGTGCAATCAGGATCACACCGAAGATCACCGTCAAGAGTCCGCCGAGCCCGAGCAGCCATTCGCCCTCGATCTCCTTGCGCAGCTTGATCGCGCCCCAGATCTCCATGAGGCCCGCCACGATCGCCCAGCAGGCGATGAAGAGGAGCAGGATAAACGCCGTCTTCACAGGCCAGGCGAAAGCGAGGATGCCGGCAGCGATGCCGGCGACGCCCACGATCGCCAGCCACCAGCGCGGCGCGACCGTGCCGCCCTTGCCGAAAAACGCCGTCCACAGGGCCAGAACGCCGTCGACAAGCGCGAAGGCGCCCCAGAACAGCGTCAGGGTCAGCAGCGTGATACCCGGCCAGAGGAAGGTCAGGATTCCGAAAATCAGGGCGGCGACTCCGCGCAGCAGCAGCACCCACCAGTGATCCGCCAGCGCATGCAACATCGCAGGACCCGCGAGCGGGCCGGGCTGAGCCTGTGTGCTCATCTTATGTCTCCTCAAAAGCCGGCAACCGCATCCGTATCAGCAAGCCTGCGACGACCCGACGACAGGACGCGAATCCATTTTTGCAGGCATTGAACGCTAGCGCTTTTTGGGAACCCGACCAATCGGATTTCCGGAACGGACGGCAGCCGGCGTCCGCCCTGCGTTTCGCCGCAGAGCGGCTGGCACGGTGCCGGACGGTCAGTTCAGAATCTGGCTCAGGAACAGCTTGGTCCGCTCGTGCTGCGGGTGAGAGAAGAACGGCTCCGGCGCATTGACCTCTACGATCTGCCCTTCGTCCATGAACACGACGCGATCGGCGACCTGCCGGGCAAAGCCCATTTCATGGGTCACGACCAGCATGGTCATGCCGCTCTCGGCCAGTTCCACCATGGTCTCCAGCACCTCCTTGACCATTTCCGGATCGAGCGCGGAGGTCGGCTCGTCGAACAGCATGATCTTCGGATTCATGCAAAGCGCGCGTGCGATCGCGACGCGCTGCTGCTGGCCGCCGGACAATTGGCCCGGATACTTGTGCGCCTGCTCGGGAATGCGCACGCGCGCGAGATAATGATGTGCAATCTCTTCGGCCTCTTTCTTCGGCAGCTTTCGCACCCAGATCGGTGCCAGGGTCAGGTTTTCCATCACCGTGAGATGCGGGAACAGGTTGAAGTGCTGGAATACCATGCCGACCTCGCGCCGCACCTCGTCGATGCTCTTGAGATCATTGGTCAGCAGCACACCGTCCACCACCACCCGGCCCTGCTGATAATCCTCCAGCCGGTTGATGCAGCGGATCATGGTCGATTTGCCGGAGCCCGACGGGCCGCAGACAACGATGCGTTCGCCACGCGCAACCGTAAGGTTGATGTCGCGCAGGACGTGAAAATCCCCGAACCATTTGTGCATGCCGGAAATGTCGACCGCCGGAATGTCGTCAATTGCCGCCGGCTCGTCGGATGCATCATTCATCGCTTGTACCCGGTCGCGAGCCGCCGCTCGACGCCCTGCGCGTAGCGCGACATCATCCAGCAGCATACGAAATAGAAAATGGCAGCGAAGGCGTAGCCCGTCGTCGATGTCACCGGCGTCGCCCATTTCGGATCGATGCGGGCGACCTCGATAGTACGCAGGAAATCGAAGATGCCGACGATGAAAACCAGCGTGGTGTCCTTGAACAGCGCGATGTTGCTGTTGACGATATTCGGGATCGTGATCCGCAATGCCTGAGGCAGGATGATCAGCCCCATCATCTTCCAGTAGCTCAGCCCCAGCGCCTGCGCGCCCTCGTATTGCCCGCGGGGGATCGCCTGCAATCCGGCCCGCACCACTTCGGCCATGTAAGCCGCGGCGAACAGGGCAACACCGATCAGCGCCCGCAGCAGCTTGTCGGGCGACCATGATTCCGGAACGAATAGCGGCAGCATCCCGCTTGCCATGAACAGTACGGTGATCAGCGGCACGCCGCGCACGAATTCGATGAAGATGATCGAAAACAGCCGCACCGCCGGCATGGTCGAGCGGCGGCCGAGCGCGAGGATGACGCCAAGCGGCAACGAGAACACGATGCCCACGGCCGACACTACCACCGTCACCAGAATGCCGCCCCACAGTGACGTCGACACGTAGGACAGCCCGAGCGGCGCGAAGCCGAGCAGCAGCATGACCGAAACGACTGGCAGGATGATGAAGAAATAGATGGCGGCAAGCCGCTTGTTCGGCGCCCATGACGCGAGCAGCCAGACAATACCGATCGCCAGCAGCGCGAAAAAGACGTCGACCCGCCAGCGCTCCTGGATCGGATAGAATCCGTAGATGAAGAAGTTGATGCGCTCGGTCACGAACGGCCAGCAGGCCCCGACCCGCGGGCGCTCGGCGGTCGCGACACAGGCCGCGCGGTCGTCGCCGACCCAGGTCGCGTCGAAGACCAGGAAATTCAGCAGCGACGGAATCAGCCACCACAGGAACAGGATCGACAGCAATGTTAGCACGACATTGAGCGGACCGGTGAACAGATGCTCGCGCAGCCATCCGACAATTCCGCGATCGCGCGAGGGCGGCGGCATTGCGGGCACCGGTTCGGTGCGGACGAAGGCTGGCGCGCGAACTGTCATCGCTCCACCAGCGCGATGCGACGGTTATAGAGATTCATCAGCCCGGACGTGACGAGGCTTATGGTCAGGTAGACCGCCATGGTGATGGTCACCACCTCGACCGCCTGACCGGTCTGGTTGAGCACCGTGCCGGTGAAGATCTGCACCAGATCGGGATAGCCGATCGCCACCGCGAGCGATGAGTTCTTGGTGAGATTCAGATACTGGTTGGTCAAGGGTGGCACGATCACGCGCATCGCCTGCGGGATCACGATCAGCCGCAGCGTCGGACCCGGCCGCAGCCCCAGCGAATAAGCCGCTTCGGTCTGGCCGTGCGAAACCGCCTGAATGCCCGCACGGACGACCTCGGCGATGAAAGCAGCGGTGTAGATCGAGAGCCCGAACAGGAGTGCTGCAAATTCCGGCAGGATCTCGATGCCGCCGCGGATGTTGAAGCGACCCATTTCGGGAAAATCGAACGACACCGGAAAACCGGTGAGCGCCAGCGCCAGCAGCGGCGGGACCACGATCAGCAGCGCCCCGATGGTGAAAACCGGAGCCTGCTGTCCCGTCAGCGCCTGCCGGCGCTTGGCCCAGATCCGGAATCCGATCGCCGCCGCAATGCCGAGCACCAGCGCCACCGGCACCGCCTCGAAACCGGGCGCGAAGACCGGTTTTGGCAGGAACAGCCCGCGATTGTTGAGAAACATGCCGCCGGGAATCGAAATGCTGTCGCGCAGGACCGGCAGCGCCTTCAGGACCGCATTGTACCAGAACAGCAATTGCAGCAGCAGCGGCAGGTTGCGGACCACCTCGACATAGCCGCGCGCCAGCTTCGCCACCAGCACGTTCTTCGACAATTGCAGGATGCCGATCGTGAAGCCGATGATCGAGGCAAGGATGATTCCGAGAAACGAAACCAGCAGCGTGTTCAAGAGCCCGACCCAGAAGGCGCGCCCATAGGTCGACTGGGTCGTATACGGAATCAGATGCTGGCTGATGTCGAATCCGGCGGTCGAGTTCCAGAAGCCGAAGCCGGTGGCGATGCGCGCACGCGCGAGATTCTCCGCGGCGTTGGTGACCGCGCTATAGGCGAGCCAGACGATCACCGCGCAGAGCAGCAACTGGAAGGCGATGCTGCGCCAGCGCGGATCGTAGAAGGGAGAGACCTTTGGCGGTGCGGCCTGCGCCATCACGCGCCGCCGCAATGGTCAGCGCACCGGAGGTGCGTATTGCAGGCCGCCTTTCGTCCACAGCGCGTTCAGGCCGCGCGAAATCTTCAACCGCGACCCCTGGCCGAGATTCTTTTCGAAAATCTCGCCGTAATTGCCGGCATGCTTGATCACCTGGACACCGAAATCGTTGGGCAGTCCGAAGGCTTCGCCGAACTTGCCCTCGACCCCGAGCAGCCGGCGAATTTCCGGATTCTCGGACTTCAACTGCGCGTCGACATTGGCCTTGGTGACGCCGAGTTCTTCGGCATTGATCAGCCAGAAATTCACCCACCGCACGATGTCGAACCACTGGTCGTCACCGTGCCGCACCGAAGGTCCGAGCGGTTCCTTCGAGATGATGTCGGGCAGCACGACATGATCGTCGGGCGTGGCGGTGCGCAGGCGCTCGGCGTAGAGCGCGGAAGCGTCGGTGGTGTAGGCGTCGCAGCGTCCGGCATCGTAAGCCTTCACCGCCTCGTCGGAGGTGGCGAAGGTCACGGTCTTCAGCTTCATGTTGTTGGTGCGGAAGAAGTCGGCGAGATTCAGTTCGGTGGTGGTGCCCTGCTGCACGCAGACCGCGGCGTCGTTGAGTTCGAGCGCGGAGTTGACCTTCAGCGCCTTGCGCACCAGGAAGCCCTGCCCGTCGTAATAGTTGATGCCGGTGAAGTTCAGGCCGAGGGTGGTGTCGCGCGACGAGGTCCAGGTGGTGTTGCGGATCAGCACATCCACCTCACCCGATTGCAGGGCGGTGAAACGGTCCTTGGCAGTGAGCGGGACGAACTTGACCTTGGTCGGGTCATTGAAGATGGCGGCGGCGATGGCGCGGCAATAATCGACGTCGAAGCCCGTCCAGTTGCCCTGCGCATCCGGCAGGCCGAAGCCGGCGAGATTTCCGTTGGCGCCGCAATTGAGGACGCCGCGGCTCTGGACCTGCTTCAGCGTCTGCGCCTCCGCGGCCGCGAGACCAACCAGGGTTGCAAGGGCGAAGGTGAAAATGCTGCGCTTCATGATATGTCCCCAATACTCCACCGGCGGTGATGACAGGATATCCCGGCCTGAACCAAGGTGCATCGTGCTAAAAGCCGTACGGCACTAGACCCTTCCGCCGCAAGCCTGCCCGCTCGCGCCAAAAGCCGCAGAAGACTTTAAGCCCGGAATGCCATGACCATCCCGCAATTGACGCCATCTGAGAACGATTGCAC
>JAEZBA010000485.1 GCA_023430245.1 Pseudomonadota bacterium | reverse complement strand
CGTCGACCGGGTCGCGATCGGCGAGATGCAGCCTGATCTCGGCATTGCGGATATCCGCATAGATCTCTTCCAGAACCGCGAGATAGACGCCGCTTTTGTCGCCGAAATAATAATAGATCATCCGCTTGTTGACGCCCGACCGCTTCGCGATCTCGTCAACGCGGGCCCCGTTGAGGCCATGGGTGGTGAATTCTTCCATTGCCGCGGCCAGGATGGTGGCGCGGGTCCGCTCGGGATCGCGCTCGCCGGGCGGGCGGCGGGGCGGACTGGCTTTCGAGGGGCTGGGAGCATCCATCACGACGCACAGGATAGACGGATCGCGGCCGTCAGCACAAACTCCGTTCGTCCCCGCGAAAGCCGGGACCCAGAATTGGAAACAATCTGGCTTGGACAGGTTCTGGATTCCCGCTTGCGCTGGAATGAACGGAGATTGGCAGTACTACCCCGCATTGTCGCCGCCCGCGGCATGCTTGCGCAATTCCAGCTTGGCGATGGTCTCACGATGCACCTCGTCCGGCCCGTCGAGAATGCGGATCGAGCGGGCGCGCGCGTAGGCGTAGGCGAGGTGAAAGTCCTGCGACAGGCCGCCTGCGCCGCAGATCTGGATCGCCCGGTCCACCACCTTCTGCGCCATGTTGGGCGCCACCACCTTGATCATGGCGATTTCGGCCCGCGCCGCCTTGGTGCCGACCTCGTCGATCATCCGTGCCGCATGCAGCGTCAGCAGCCGCGCCTGGTCGATCTCCATGCGCGATTCCGCGATCCAGTGCCGGGTGACGCCCTGGTCGGCGAGCGGCTTGCCGAAGGCGGTGCGGGTCAGCGCACGCTGGCACAGCGTCTCGAGCGCGCGCTCGGCGAGCCCGATGGTCCGCATGCAGTGATGGATGCGCCCCGGACCGAGCCGCCCCTGCGCGATCTCGAAACCGCGGCCCTCGCCGAGCAGAATGTTCGAGACCGGCACCCGCACGTTGTCGAACGTTACTTCGGCGTGGCCGTGCGGCGCGTCGTCATAGCCAAACACCGAGAGCGGCCGGATCACATTCACGCCCGGCGTGTCCATCGGCACCAGCACCATCGATTGCTGCTTGTGCGCGGGCGCGTTCGGATCGGTGCGGCCCATCACGATCAGGATTTTCGCGCGAGAGTCCGGGGCCCCGGTGGTCCACCATTTGCGGCCGTTGATAACGTAGCTGTCGCCCTCGCGCCGGATCTCGGTGCGGATATTGGTGGCGTCGGAGGACGCGACGTCCGGCTCGGTCATGGCGAAGCAGGAGCGGATATCGCCGTCCATCAAAGGCGGCAGCCAGCGCTTCTTCTGCTCCTCGCTGCCATAGAGGATCAGCGTCTCCATATTGCCGGTGTCGGGCGCCGAGCAATTGAAGCTTTCCGGGCCGAGCGGTGAGCGCCCCATGATTTCGCACAGCGGCGCGTAGTCGAGATTGCTCAGGCCCTCTGCGTAATGCTTTTTCGGCAGCCAGAGATTCCAGAGCCCGGCAGCTTTCGCTTTCTGCTTCAGGTCGGCTGTGACCGGCAATTCGTGCCAGCGGTCTTTCGCGTCGGCAAGCTGCCGCTCGAACACCGCCTCCGCCGGATAGACATGCTCGTCCATGAACGCCGTCAGCCGCTTCGCGATCTCCTGCGCACGCGGGGACGGCTGTGGGAGCATGATCAGTCTTTCCCGCTCAGTGAACCGAAGCCCTTGCCTTCATCGGCCAGCCGCTTCAGCAACGGCGCCGGTTCGTGTTTTGCGTCGCCGGTCTGTTTGGCGAACTCTTTGAGGCGATCGCGGATATAACGCAGGCCGACTTGGTCGGCATAATACATCAGCCCGCCGCGCCAGGCCGGGAAGCCGTAGCCATAGACCCAGATCACGTCGATGTCGCCCGGACGCTGCGCGATGCCTTCTTCGAGGATGCGCGCGCCCTCGTTGATCATCGGGAACAGCAGCCGCTCGGTGATTTCGTCGCCGCTCATCTGTTTTCGCGCGATGCCGAGACGCTGCGAGGTTGCGACGATGAGTGCTTCGACATCGGGATCGGGCTTCGGCGTGCGGTTGCCGGGCTCGTAAAGATAGAAGCCCTTGCCGGTCTTCTGGCCGAAGCGGCCCATCTCGCAGAGCTGGTCGGCGATCTCGGCGCGCGCGCCTTGCGCCTTGCGCATGCGCCAGGAAATGTCGAGTCCGGCGAGATCGCTGACACCGAACGGGCCGAGCGGGAAACCGAACGCGGTCAGCGCGCCGTCCACATCCTGCGGCAGCGCGCCTTCGAGCAGCAGTCGTTCCGCTTCGGTCGAGCGCACCCGCAGGATGCGATTGCCGACGAAGCCGTGGCAGACACCGACCACGACCGGCACCTTGCCGATCTTGCGCGCGATACTGACGGCGGTCGCAAGCGTCTGCGGATCGGTATCGGCGCCTCGCACGATCTCCAGCAGGCGCATGACATTCGCCGGGCTGAAGAAGTGCATGCCGAGCACCGATTGCGGCCGGTCGGTGAAATGGGCGATCTCGTTGACGTCGAGATAGGAGGTGTTGGTGGCGAGCACGGCGCCGGGCTTGCCATTGGCGTCGAGCTTGCCCAGCACCTCGCGCTTGACGCCGATATCCTCGAACACCGCTTCGATCACCAGGTCGGCGTCGGCGATCTCGCCGATGTCGGTCGTGCCGTGCATCAGGCCGGTGCGGGTTTCGACATCTTCGGCGCTCATGCCGCCGCGCTTCGCGGAGGCCGCGTAATTTTTGGCGACCAGATCGAGGCCGCGCTTCAAGGCGTCGGCACTGGTTTCAACGATGGTCACCGGAATGCCTGCATTGGCGAAGCACATGGCGATGCCGCCGCCCATGGTGCCGGCGCCGATCACAGCGGCGCGCTTCACATCGAGCGGCTTCACGTCCTTCGGCAGGTCGGCAACCTTGGCGGCTTCGCGTTCGGCAAAGAAGATGTGGCGCTGCGCTTTCGACTGCGCGCCGTTCTTCAGTTCCACGAAGGCGTCACGCTCGCGGATCAAGGCTTCGGCCACCGGCACATCGAGTGTCCAGCGCAGTGCCTCCAGCGCTTTCGCCGGCGCATGCAGGCCGCGGGCGCGCTTGGCATAGGGTGCGGCGAGTTCGTCGAACTTGGCCGGGTTGGCGCGGAGGTCCGCGAGCTTGTCGTTGCGGTCGCGCGCGCGGGTGAGGGGACGCTTG
Source organism: Pseudomonadota bacterium (assembly GCA_023430245.1). Classification (GTDB taxonomy): domain Bacteria; phylum Pseudomonadota; class Alphaproteobacteria; order Rhizobiales; family Xanthobacteraceae; genus Pseudorhodoplanes. Next base: position 1,023 of record JAEZBA010000485.1, on the reverse strand, counting down.
TCGGCGACCACGCGATTGGCAAATGAAATGGCCGAAGAAAGCAGATCATCAGAGACGATCTCGTCGACCAGGCCATAGGACTTGGCGTCGTCGGCCCCGATCGGGTCGCCAGACAGGATCATGGCCATGGCCCTGTCCATGCCGATCAGGCGCGGCAGCCGCTGGGTTCCGCCGGCGCCCGGCATCAGGCCGAGCTTGATTTCCGGCAGACCAAGCTTTGTTCCGGCCAGAGCAACGCGGAAATGGCAGCCGAGCGCGACTTCCAGCCCGCCGCCAAGCGGGGTGCCGTGCAGCGCCGCCACCACCGGCTTCGGCATGGCGTCGAGGGTTTCGATCACGTCGATCGTGGTGGGGCTCACCGGCGGCTGATTGAACTCGGTGATGTCCGCGCCGGCAATGAATGTACGGCCCGCCGCGGCAATCACGACGGCTTTTACCTCGGCATCGTTTCGGGCGCGCTCCAGCGCCTCAACCAGTCCCTTGCGCATCGCGTTATTGAGCGCGTTGACCGGCGGATGATTGACGGTGATGACCGCGATCGCACCCTCGCGGCGGAATTCGACGACGTCCGGCACAGCAGATTTCCTAATGCATGGTGGACCCGACCATAATCGCGCGGGCAGGCTCCGCAGCATGTTTAGGAACGGGTGACGGTGCTGTCAAACACCTCGCGCGGCTCAGGCCACTGTTCGTAGTGCTTTGTCTTCATGGAAGCAAAAGCAATTGCCGCCTCCATGCTTTGCGCGATAGAGGGCGACATCTGCGGCCGCGGTCAAGTCCTTGATGTGAGACGCGTGACGGGGTGCCAGGGCTATGCCGATAGACACCGTGATTCTGAGTGTCGTGTCGCCGATGTGAAACGGTTCCTGCATTAGGTTCAGAATGCGTTGCGCCAGCTCTGCAACGTCTTCCACCGATCGAATGTCCGACTGCACGATCGCGAATTCATCGCCGCCAAGACGCGCGGCGAGATCGACATCGCGAATGCACGCTCTCAGCCGCCGTGCGATCTCGCGCAAGACG
>JAEZBA010000435.1 GCA_023430245.1 Pseudomonadota bacterium | reverse complement strand
GCCCTGGTGCACGAAACGCGCCTCGGGGCCGACGAGTTCGGCGAGATGAGTCAGGAAGGCGATGACATCGTGCTTGACCTCGGCCTCGATAGCGTCGATCCGCGCCACGTCGAAGGTGGCGGCCTTGCCCTTGTCGCGGATCGTTTTTGCGGCATCCTTCGGGATCAGCCCCAGTTCCGCCATCGCATCGGCGGCATGCGACTCGATCTCGAACCAGATGCGGAATTTGGTCTCTGGCGACCAGATGGCCGCCATTTCGGGCCTAGAATAACGGGGGATCATGGGCAGCTCGCGACGGGGTTCCGGGGCGTCGCGTAACACGGCGTAGCCCGCCGGCAAACCCTGCCGGGGCCTCGGCCGCGGCTTTTCACAACTGCCGCGGTGGCGTCACCGGAACAGACCGTAGGTTTCCCACTGATCTTCGGGTATCGGATCGCCGATCTTGTAGGTGAAGGTGGACACCTTCTTGTGGTCGGGCGTGGCGCTGCAGGTGAACGAATACTGGTACCACTTGCCCCTGCTGCGGAATGCGCCGCCCTTGCCGGACATGGTGTGGCCGTCGAGTGTCGGCTTGTCCAAGGCATAGGTGATTGCGCGGTCGGGACGGTAGGTCTTGTCGTCCTTCCGGACCCTGTTCATGGCTTCGATCGCACAGAGCTGCTCCAGCCGTGTCATCGGATCGAGATGGTCGAGACTGCGGTCGATCCGGTTTTTCTTGGCCTCTGCGCCGTTGGTGAAAACCAGCGCAATGCATGCTGCCCATACGATCTGCTTCATTTCGTATTCCCAGATAAGTCGTGGCGTAAACTCGGTACAGGGTCTGCCCGATCGGCGTCACCCTCCCTTCCGTGCGGCTTCCAGCCGCCGCGCCGCGGCCTGCACATCGGCGAGATCGCGAAAGGCAAGCTTGCCGGTATAGTCGACGTCCCGCATTTTCGTGGACATGCCGGAGGCGAAATAGAGATGGCCGCCCCGGCCACCCGCCGTCATGATTTCGGGCGTGGCATCCATGCGCTCGAACCGGCAGCTGACGACATCTGGCCGAAGCCCGTTGCGCACGATCAGGGCGCGTCGGTCGGTGATGGCATAGACGGTGTATTGCGTGTCGATCGCCATGATGATCGGGCCGGCCAGCATGGCAATGCCGACCATGGCCAGAGGAAGGGCGATCACCGGCGAGGCGCGGCCGGCAAAGTAAAGTCCGAGCACGCCGATGCACCACGGCACACCGATCCACCACAGGAACATCTTGTTGCGGAGCGTGACCCAGATATCCGGCCGCACCGCATACAGGACGCGCTCGCCGGGCTCGAGCTTGCCGGAAAGCAGCGTCAGCGCATGGGCCGGTGCAATCACGCCGCTTCGCCGCGCGCCAGTGCGCCGGCGTGGCGAATGGCCGCGATATTGCTGCGATAGGCCGGCGCGCCGCCCTTGAAGACCGCCGAGCCTGCAACCAGGACATTGGCGCCCGCGGCGGTCACCGCGGCGGCGTTGTCCGGCGTGATCCCGCCATCGACTTCGATATCGATCGGCCGGCCGCCGATCATCGCCTTGATACGGGCGATCTTCTCGATCGCAGCCGGAATGAACGCCTGGCCGCCGAATCCCGGATTGACCGACATCACCAGCACCAGGTCGACCAGGTCGAGGACATGCTCGATGCTGCTCTCATGGGTGCCGGGATTCATGGTGACGCCGGCTTTCTTGCCGAGCGCGCGAATGGTCTGCAGCGAGCGGTGCAGGTGAGGGCCCGCTTCCACATGCACGGTGATGATGTCGGAGCCGGCCTTAGCGAACGCCTCGAGATGCGGGTCGGCGGGCGCGATCATCAGATGCACGTCGAAGATCTTCTTCGAATGCGGCCGCATCGCCTTGATCGCATCCGGGCCGAAGGTGATGTTCGGCACGAAATGTCCGTCCATCACGTCGAGATGGATCCAGTCAGCGCCGGCCTCGTCGACCGCGCGCACTTCCTCTCCGAGCTTTGCAAAGTCGGAGGCGAGGATCGAGGGTGCAATCAGGAGCGGGCGGGTCATCCGGACTGCCTACCACCCCGCTTCGGGGCGGGCAATGAAGCTCAAACCGTGCTGTTGATTCGTCGCGCCACCGGGCCGAGCAGGTAGGGGGCGAAATAGATCGGGAACTGCGCCATCGCGAAATAGAACCAGACCAGATCCGGCAGGACACTGCCGGCCGCGGCCAGCATCAGCCCGGTATTGCGCTGCGACGTCATCAGCCCAAGCGCGAAGGCGTCACGCCATCCGGCGGCCAAGAAGACCAGCACGGTCAGGACCAGCATCGCGATACCGACCCCGAAGGCGAGGGCGACCAGGCCGATCGCCAGCACCGGGTCGGCATAGCTCCGCGCCGCGACGTCGTGCATCAGCGCGCAGCAGAAGACGAGCAGCAGCAGCACGCTCATGCCGTCGAGCTCTGCGCGTCTCCGGACGATGGCCTCGGTACCGGTCAGGCGGCGGACAATCGTGGCGATCAGCGCTGCGCCGGCCAGCATTGCGAACAGTGTCAGTCCCAGCCCCGCCGGCGACAGGCTGACGGCGCCGTCCGCGAAGGCGCGCACGAACAGGGGCGCGCTGAGCGGGATCAGGATCGTGCAGCCGGCCAGCGCCGACAGCACCAGCGCCGCGTCCAGCCCCATGATTGCGGCGATGGCCGGCGAGGACATCATCGGAATGCTGACCGCCTGCAACAGCAGCGCCACGAACAGTTCCGGCGAATAGGCCTTGAACCCGGCCAGCCAGTAAAGTCCGATCAGCAGCACCGGCTGCGCTAGCATGACCCACAGGCTGGCGCCGATGACGAGGCCAGGCCGCGCCAGCCGCGCCCGGATCGCGTCCGGGTCGACTCGCAGGAATGTCAGCACCAGCAGCAGGAATACCGACGCGGGCAGCAGCGGTTTCAGCACGCCCAGCGGCGGCACGGTCACGCCGATGATGATCACTGCCGCCACGGCGCGGGTGCCTTGCCGCCCGAGCCATGCCAGCGGCGCAGCAACTGCGTCAAAAATGGGCATGCCGCGTGATACTGCACGGCTGTCGCGTAATCCATATATCTGTGACATTCATCCCGCGAATCGCGGGGCCGATAGGGCCATTCAGTTGGGGACATCATGGCGCGTACCGATGCAATCGTTCTTGGCGCCGGCATGGTCGGCGTGTCCGCCGCCGTGCATCTTGCCAAGCGCGGGCTGTCCGTTGCGCTGGTCGACAGGCGTGCGCCGGGCGAGGAGACCTCCTACGGCAATGCGGGGATTATCGAGGGCAACACCTATTTCCCGTATCCGTTTCCGACCACAATCTCCGCGCTGTTGAAGATCGCGTTCAAGCAGGCGCCGGAGGCGAATTACCATCTGTCCTATCTGCCGAAGCTGGCGCCGTGGCTGTTCGCCTATCTGCGTCATTCGACCGCCGAGGCGATGCTCGATTTCGCGCAGACCATGCGTCCCCTGTTCGCGGCCTCGATCGCCGAGCATGAGCGGCTGATGCGGGAAGCGGGCTCCGAACGCTATCTGCGTACCAATGGCTGGCTGAAGGTCTACCGCACCACGCGCGCCTTCGACGCTGCGAAGCCCGACCTCGATGCAATCGCCGCCGCAGGCTTGGCCTTCGAGCCGCTCGACGTGAACGGTTCGCTGGCGCTCGAGCCCGGGCTGTCGCCGGTCTTCGAACGCAGCATTTTCTGGCCGCAGGCGGCGAGCGTGAGCAATCCGCTGGCCGTCACCCGCTCCTATGCCGAACTCTTCAAGTCGCTCGGCGGGGTCTCGCTGACCGGCGATGCGCGCACATTGCATCGCTCCGACGGGCGCTGGCGGGTCGATACCTCGGAAGGGCCGGTCGATGCATCGACCGCGGTCGTTGCGCTCGGTCCCTGGGCCCAGGACGTGCTCGAACCCATGAACATCCACCTGCCGCTGGAGGTGAAGCGCGGCTATCACCTGCATTTCGGCGCCGAGGGCAACAAGGGCCTGAACCGTCCGGTGCTCGATGCCGAGGTCGGCTATGCCGTGGTGCCGATGGAACAGGGTTTGCGGCTGACGACAGGTGCGGAATTCGCACACCGCAACGCCAAGCCGACTCCGGTGCAGTTCGATCGCGTGCTGCCGAAGGCGCGGGCGCTGTTTCCGCTCGGCAAGCCGCTGGAGGCCGAGCCGTGGATGGGGCGGCGGCCATGCTTCCCGGATTCAAAACCGGTGATCGGACCCGCGCCCGGACAATCCGGTTTGTGGCTCGATTACGGGCATGCGCATTGGGGACTGACGCTGGGGCCGGTCAGCGGACGGCTGATTGCCGAGATGATCACCGGCGAAGTGCCGTTCACCGATCCGGCGCCGTATAGCGCCGCGCGGTTTGCATCCTGAGTGTCGCCGTTTTCGTTCGACGTCGTGTGTTCAATGCCGCGTCGGTCGCTTGGGTGGAGTCAATTCGCGAAACTGGAAGCGGCCGCGGATGGCGATGTTGAAGAACGCGCCCTTCGAGGGCGAGGCGCGGAATGCGTCATACATCGATTGAGGCACCTCGCCATAGGCGAAGGCGCGGCCTGATTTGAAGGTGATCTGCAATTCGCGCCGGTCGGGCAGATACACGGCGTCGCTGATGCCGGCGAGGCCGGATTGTTGGCCGTGCAGGACTCCTGGCGGAAATCGTCGTACGTTCGCCGACATGATTGCGTTCCCTGCAATCATTATTGCTCCGTAAATAACGACAGCGAAAGATGGCGGTTCAATCGTATTGCCGGGATGGTTTACCTGTCGGATTTTACGCGAACTTGTCGCGCCACGCCGGCACCGCGCCGTCGAACGGCAAAGCCGTCGCCTCATAGACGCCGCGGGCGATCGCGCGCGCCAGCACATTGGCGGCGAGGGCGCCCAGCGCGGTGAGGGCGAAGAGTGGATCGGGCAGGGGCTTCTTTCCGGTCGCTGCCGCGAACACGATGTCGCCATCAAGCGGCGTATGCACCGGATAGATCGCGCGCGCGCAACCGGTCTGCGCCATCACCGCGAGGCGATGGCATTGCGCCTTGCTGAGGATGGCGTCGGTCGCAACCAGCGCGATGGTGGTGGCTTCGCGCGGGCCGCCCTTGGTGCGAACGGCCAGTGCATCCGGCCCAAAGGCTTTCGGCCAGCCGCGGCCACCGAATTCGTCGTTTTGCTCGAACGGCGCCGCCCAGAAATGCGGGCCGTCGCCGATGGTGACGTTGCCGACCGCATTGACCACGACCAGCGCGCCGACAGTCACCCCATCCGGCGTCATGGCGGAGGCGGAGCCGATGCCGCCCTTCAGGGTTGCGGTGGTGGCGCCAAGGCCGCCGCCGGCGCTGCCGAGTGCGAAATCGGCGGCTGCTGTGGACGCCGCCCGATATCCGAGTTCGCGATAGGGCGAGAAGCGGCCCCATTGCTTGTCGCCGCCGGCCAGCAGGTCGAAAATGATCGCACCCGGCACGATCGGCACCCGGGCGGAGCCAATGGCAAAGCCGCGGCCCTGTTCGTGAAGCCAGCCCTGGATCCCGGAGGTTGCGTCCAGCCCAAAGGCCGAGCCGCCGGAGAGCGCGATTGCGTCGACGCGTTCGACCGTGGAATGCGCTGCCAGCAATTCGGTTTCGCGCGAGCCCGGCCCGCCGCCGCGAATGTCGACCGAGGCCACCGCCGGTTCGTCGAACACGATCGCGGTGGAGCCAGACCCGAGGGTGGCGTCGTCGGCGTGACCGACCTTCAGTCCGGCGACATCGGTGATGAGGTTGCGCAAAGGTGCATTCCCGAAGCTATCCGCTCGTCCCCGCGAACGCGGAACCCAGCGCCAGAGCGCCTGATTCCCGCCTTCGCGGCAATGAGCGGAGACAGACGCGACTCTAGCCGCAAAGCCGGCAAAATCCATTCGCCGGTCACATCATGGCGAGCGGGGCCCATCCCGCTTGCGCCGCTGCGGCGTGGCGGGCATGAGAGCGCCATGCCGGACGTTTCCATCTTCGCGGCCCTGTTCGCGGGCCTGATCAGCTTTCTCTCGCCCTGCGTGCTGCCGCTGGTTCCCCCTTATCTCGTGTATCTCGCCGGCACCTCGCTGGAACGCCTCGCCGATGCCGAGCCAGAACCGCGGGTGCGGCGCGAAACGGTTTTGGCCGCGTGCCTGTTCGTTGCCGGCTTCTCCACCGTTTTCATCGCACTCGGCGCCAGCGCGACCCTGATCGGGAGCTTGCTGCGGGCTTATTCCGATGTGCTCGCGACCATTGCCGGGATCGCGATCATCATCATGGGCCTGCATTTCCTCGGCCTCACGCGGATCAGCTTCCTGCTCCGGGAGAAGCGGCTCGGCATGGCGAAGCCGATCGGGCTGTGGGGCGCCTACGTGATGGGGCTGGCTTTCGCCTTCGGCTGGACGCCGTGCATCGGGCCGATCCTCGCCGCGATTCTCGCAGTGGCGGCGTCGGAAGGGACGGTTGCAAAAGGCGCCGGCTTGTTGGCGATCTATTCGCTCGGACTGGGCATCCCGTTCGTGCTGGCGGCCTTCGCGGCGGAACCGTTCGCGGCGTTCCTGTCGCGGTTTCGCTCGCACATGCAGAAGGTCGAGATGGCGATGGGCGGATTGCTGGTGCTCACGGGGATTATGTTTCTCACCGGAGGCATCACAACGATGAGTTTCTGGCTGCTGGAGACATTTCCCGCGCTCGGCCGGATCGGCTGACGGTCGAAGAAATCATTGAAATACAAAGGCTCGATGCCTGCATTTCATGTGAAAAAAATCCTTTCAGTGCGATGCGCTCTTGCAATTCATGCTCGTAGAAATGCGAATCCTCGCGGCCGACGTCGATTGCGAGCGTTACGTGCGTGTCTTGCTCGTAACCGATCGTCAGCGGCTCATGGCGATGCGCAAGGGGTAACGTCCTGTTGCTCTCTTCGGCGAGCCCGAAGCGCGCAGGACGTGGAACCAACCAACATGATTTTTTGTTCACCGGTTGAAAAGGTTACTCGCCAAACCGTGAAACATAAGCGCCCCTAAAAAGCTCAGTTATCTGTTATGATAAATC
>JAEZBA010000235.1 GCA_023430245.1 Pseudomonadota bacterium | reverse complement strand
CCGTATCCTTGTCGATGTCCTCGAGCAGCTCGTGGGCAAGCTTGGTAAGGCGCGACTCGGTGTAGCGCATCGCCGCGGGCGGATCGTTGTCGATCGAGCCGAAATTGCCCTGCCCGTCGACGAGCATGGCGCGCAGGGACCAGTCCTGCGCCATGCGAACCAACGCATCATAAATCGAGGCGTCGCCATGCGGGTGGTATTTACCCATCACGTCGGCGACGGGGCGCGCCGACTTCACATATTTGCGGTTCCAGTGATAGCCGCTCTCGTGGCTCGCATAGAGGATGCGGCGATGCACCGGCTTCAGCCCGTCGCGCACGTCCGGCAGCGCGCGGCTGACGATCACGCTCATGGCGTAGTCGAGATAGCTGCGCTGCATCTCCTCGATGATGGAGATCGGCTCGATGCCTTCGGGCAGATCCTGCGGCCCGCCCGGCGTTGTCTGGTCAGTCAATTGAGGTCCCGATCAGCTTGGGAATCGTCTTGTCCTTATATAGGAAGCCGTGATGTTTTTCCAAACCGGCGCCGGGATTTCCAGAGCAGTTTTCATGTTGTTTTTCAATGTATTGGTCGGGACGGCCACATTAGTCGGACAAGCACGCGGCAAGACCGCGCCAATTGTGCCCGATCGGCCGAATCGCAGGCCCGTGCGCTGCCCCTGCGGCAGGTTTCCGCCGGTCGCCGCGCTGGCGCGGTCACGGCGAATGCGCCACTATGCTTCTTCCGCCAGGGGGAGAGGACGATGCCCGCGCTCGATACGCTGTTCAACGCCTTCGTCACGGTGCTGGTGACGATCGATCCTCCGGCGCTGGCGCCGCTTTTCCTGGCGCTGACCGCCGGCATGAGCCGGGCGGAGCGCATGCAGGTGGCCGTGCGCGCGAGCCTGATCGGCCTCGGCGTGCTGGCGCTGTTTGCCGTTGCCGGCGCGACGATCCTCTCGGTATTCGGCATCACGCTGCCGGCATTCCGCGTCGCCGGCGGCCTGCTCCTGTTCTACATCGCCTTCGAGATGATTTTCGAGCGGCGTCAGGAGCGCAAGGAAAAGCACGCCGACGCCGCGATCAGCAAGGACCACATCCGCAACGTCGCGGCGTTCCCGCTGGCGATCCCGCTGATTTCCGGTCCGGGCGCCATCTCGGCGACCGTGCTGCTGTCGGGATCTTTTCCGAGTCTGGCGGGCCAGCTCATGCTCGTCGTCATCATCGCGGGGTGCATCGCGCTGACCCTGCTCACCCTGATCGCGGCCGAGCGGATCGACGGCTTTCTGGGAGAGACCGGACGATCGATCCTCACGCGGCTGCTGGGCGTGATCCTGGCGGCGCTGGCCGTGCAGTTCGTCGCCGACGGCGTGAAGGCGCTGATCGCCGCGTAAGGCGACATCCGGCGCGGCCGAATGTCGCTTGCGGCAGGTTTGCGGAGCTACTCCGTCGGCTGCTGCGACTGACCTTCCGGCTGTGCGGGCTGCTCGCCCGTCGCCACCTCATTGATGTGGCCGTTGATCCGCCGCGCGAGGTCCGGGTCGACCTGCGCCGCCTGGATGATGCCGTTATACTCGTCCACCGAAATCCCGCCGGTGTCGTTGACGGCCGACATCATCTGCTCGCCCGCCTCGTTGCGGATGCGCTGCTGGTCTTCCGGCGTCGGCGCGGCCTCGATCTGCGGCTGGTAGGTCTGGTGGATCTTGCTGACTTCCAGGAAGGCAACCGCGAAGGATTTGAGCTTGTCGTCGCTCGTGTCGGGAGCCTGCGCCGCCGGGGCCTCCATCGGCGCGGGGGCGGGCGCGGCCTCCTGAGCCTGCGCGACGCCGAGTGCGGCAGCCGACGAGACTACCAGCGCCGACAGCCCGGCAAGCAAGGTCTTGGTGAAAGTCATCATTGTCGTCCTCTTCCTGATCCGTTGTTCGGATTGAAAAGGTCGCAGCATGCCGGATGCCCCCGCACCGGTCTGCGCCGACCGGCCGACAGGCAAACGTCTCAACCCGAGTAGAATGTGGCCAAAGTGGAGAAATACGGTGGCGTCCGCTCACATTGGCGAAACGCGTGTGACATAAGTTTATGCGGTTTCGCGGGAACAAACGCCGCGATGTCCGCGCGAGGTCTCGCTCGCGCTCTCGCCTGGCTTCCGCTGCGCAGTGGTGGAGGGGGTCGGATTCGAACCAACGTAGGCGTAGCCAACGGATTTACAGTCCGTCCCCTTTAACCACTCGGGCACCCCTCCGTACTGCGCCGGAGCCAAGACATGGCAGGATTTCCGCAAGGCCGCCGGCCCGACCGAAATCTGCGATGCGCCTTATGGCGACAGCGGACACCCCTGTCAACCGGCTGTCGCGGCAAAACGCCTGCGAATTTCACGGACTTGCCGCCATATCCAAACACCCGCCGCGCAGCTATAGAGACGCCATGAGCAGCGACAGGAAGACCGGAACGCCCAAGGACAGCCATTATGCGCGCCTGCGTCGCGCGCATCGCGATCGCGAGGGACCCGCCGCGTCGCAGGATCGCGGCGCAGCGGCCGACGCTCCGCCGCCCGAGGGGCAGGTGCGGCTCTATGGCCTCCACACGGTGCGGGCCGCGCTGGACAATCCGGCGCGCAAGATCAGGCGCATGATGGTGACGCGGAATGCGCTGGCGCGGCTGGGCCTCGAAG
>JAEZBA010000168.1 GCA_023430245.1 Pseudomonadota bacterium | reverse complement strand
ATCGGCGAAGACCAGATTGGGTTCGGGATTGAACCGCACCTGCGGAAAGCTCTTGCGGAACAGATCCTCGTAGCCCCAGTGCGAGGTGGCGTCGCGGCGGTCGAGCAGGCCGCTCGCGGCGAGCAGCACCGAACCTGAGCACGCCGAATAGATATGGCTGCCGGCGCGATGGCATTGGCATAGCCAATCCTTCAGCTCGCCATAGCGCCCGCCGATGTCGTCGGATGGCGCGAGCCAGAGTTCGGGCACGATGACGATATCGGGCTTCGCTGCGTCCTGGATTGCGAGATCGGGATTGACCGGGATGCCGTTGCCGCAGCGAAATGGGGCCTTCGTCAGCGATACGATCCGCGGTCTGATCAAACCGCGGCTGGTTTCGGCGCCCACAAGCTCGTTCCAGAGCGTGCCGGTCGCCGCGAGGACGTCGAACATGCCGTAGAGCGCGGAGCCCGCCGTTTCCGGCAGCGCGAGAATGAGCGCCTCCACGCCCGGTTCGGTCCGCTCGCTCATCCACGCCCCCCGATGTTGGCACGAATGGATCAGTTCCGGCCAAAATCGATCTGATCGGCGGTCTTGTCCAGACCTAGTTTCCGGCCACCGGCTCACCCCAAGGGCCGGCCAAACCCAGGAGACGACCATGTCCGCTCAAGCCGCCACCGTCGAAAAAACCACCTATCTCAACGGCCTGCCGGTCCAGCAGGCGCTCGATACCATCGCCGCGCTGAAGGCCGATCCCGGTCTTGCGCAATTCCGCTTCCGCGCGAAAAACCGCTGGATCAGCGGCGGCGAGAACCGCTCCACCATCCAGGGCTTTTATGGTGCTGGCGTCGAAGATACCTCGCGCACCAATCCGTTCGAATTCACCAATGGCGAGCCGCCGGTTCTGCTCGGGCATAACGAGGGCGCCAATCCGGTGGAGTTCCTGCTGCATGCGCTGGCCGGCTGCGTGACCACGACGCTTGTGGTGCATGCCATGGCGCGCGGCATCACGATCCGCGAATTGTCGACCGAGCTCGAGGGCGACATCGACGTTCAGGGCCTGCTCGGCCTCGATGACCGCGTCCCGGTTGGCTACCGGGAAATCCGGATCAAGATGCATGTGAAGGCGGACTGCACCGACGCGGCGCTGGACGATCTCATCGCCTATGCGCAGCAGCATTCGCCGGTCTGCAACACGATCTGCCGGCCGGTGCCGGTGGTGATCGAACGGGCCACGCGGTAACTTGCGGTGAGCCGTGACAAGGCCGCTCGCGCTCGCTGCCCCGGGCGCGGGCGGCCTTGGTCTCGCGTCCGGATATTTCTATCGGTCAGTCCCGGCGCCCGGCCATCTTCGCCTGAAAGCTTTCCACCGGATGCCCCGCCCAATGGTGCCGCCGGCTCTCGATCACGTCGGCGAGGTCGCGATCGGTGACGCGGACCAGGTCAGCGTGGCCGAAGCCCTTCGAATAATCGAGGATCGACACGACTTCCGGCGTGAAGCGCATCAGCGGGACCGCCTCGGGATTGGGCTGCGGCATGATCTTGTATTCCGGGTAGCGCTTCAGCAGGAGTGCATAGGCATGGTCGATCTCGCCGCGATCCTCAACATGCACGGCCCGCGCGGCCATGGACAATCCCCTGATTTGCAGCGGCTGAGGCACATCGTTGCCGATCGCGATCGACACGCGCGGGTCGCGCATCAGATTTTCGAACTTCTGGCCGTCGCGGGCAATGAAGCAGTAGATGATCAGGTCATCGTTGGCGTAACCGACGATCGTGGCCTGCGGCCAGCCGTCCGGCCGGTTGGTGGCGACCGACATGATCCGGTGCTTCTCCAGCAACGCGATAATCTGGCGCTTGAATTCGGCTTTCATCGGCTCACCTCGTGTAGTTAAGTGAAACTATTCCCGCGTCTGCAAAGGGTTTCGTTGAGGTGAGTCAAACGTGCCGCGCTATCGCTTGTTGATCGAATATGACGGCGCGCCCTATCGCGGCTGGCAATATCAGGCTGATGCGCCGAGCGTGCAGGGCGCGATCGAGGATGCGATCGCGCGCTTTGACGGGCAGCGCGTTATCATCCAAGGCGCGGGCCGTACCGATGCCGGCGTTCACGCGCTCGGGCAGGTGGCGCATTGCGATCTGCGCAGCGAGCACGACGGCGGCACGGTGCGCGATGCGCTGAATTTCTATCTGCGGCCGCAGCCGGTCGCGATCCTCGCCGCCGAGCGCGTCGGCGACGGTTTCAACGCGCGGTTCTCGGCGACGAAACGCCATTATCTCTATCGCGTGGTGAACCGGCGGCCCGATCTGGCCCTCGATCTCCGCCGCGCCTGGCGGGTCGGGCGGCCGCTCGATATCGCCGCGATGCGTGAGGCGGCCAAGCGGCTCATCGGCAATCACGATTTCACCACCTTCCGCTCGACCGAAAGCCAGTCGAAATCGCCGGTGAAGACGCTCGACCAATTCGATATCGAGACCGACGGCTGGAACGTGAACATCACCGTGTCGGCGCGCTCGTTCCTGCACAATCAGGTGCGCTCGATGGTGGGCTCTCTGGTGCATGTCGGCGAGGGCAAATGGACGCCGGACGACATCGCCCGCATCCGTGACGCACGCGACCGCACCTTGTGCGGGCAGGTGGCCCCGGCCGAGGGGCTGTATCTGGTCAAGGTGGATTATCCCGGCTGAGCATCTGCACTCGCCGCTTCGCGATCAGGGTCCATATTGACAATATACTGTCATAATGACAATGTATTGTCGTATAAGGAAAAGGCCATGTCACAACGCATCGCCGATATGACGACAGAGCTGGTGCTCGAAATCTTTCGCCTGAACGGCGACCTGATTGCCATGGGCGATGCGCTGGTCGGCGAGCTCGGTCTCACCAGCGCGCGATGGCAGGTGATGGGCGCGATCGCGCTCGCGGAGACGCCGCTGCCGATCGCGCAGATCGCCCGCAACATGGGTCTGACGCGGCAGGCGGTACAGCGGGTCGCCAACGAACTGGAAGGCGAGGGGTTTCTCCGCTTTGCGCCCAATCCGAACCATCAGCGCGCCAAGCTCGTGTTGCTCACGCGCAAGGGCGAGGCTGCTTATGCCGCGGCGATGACGCGGTGGGAGCCGAAGGCTCAGGCGCTCGGCAGCGGAAGCGCCATCAAGGATATCGAAACGGCGCTCGCGACCTTGCGGCGCGTGCGTCAACGCATCTCGAAGGACGAACGGTAAGAGTCCAAAGACAGGAGTGTGTTATGGCTCTCAAGTCGACGCAGGACCGCTATGGTGCGGTCGCAATCACCATTCACTGGGTTGCCGCGGCATTGATCGTTGCCCTGCTGGTCACCGGCTTCCGCGTGAGTGGCGCAGCCGATCCGGCGGCGAAGGCCGCCTTCCTGCGGTTTCATGCGGCGATGGGCGCGGCGATCCTCGCGCTCACGCTCGGACGTATCGCCTGGTGGTGGTTCGCCGACAGGAAGCCGCTGCCGATCGCCGGACAGCCGGTATTGCTACATCGCGCGGCGAGCGCGGTGCACCTGATCTTCTACATCGTGATCATCGGGCTGGCCGCGAGCGGGATCGGCATGATGGTGCTGTCGGGCGCGGGGCCGATCGTATTCGGCGGCGCATCGGGCGTGCTGCCGGATTTCTGGACTTATCCGCCGCGCGTGCCGCACGGGATCGGCGTGCGTGTGCTGATCGCTTTGCTGATCCTGCATGTCGGCGGCGCGCTGTATCACCACTTCATCCGCAGAGACCGGCTGATGGCGCGGATGGGAATCGGGCGGTAGCGCTTTTCTGAAAGATCAACGAATATCGGGTTGTCATGCCCCGCGCAGGCGGGGCATCCAGTAAAAAACACCGGTGTTCATCATGGGGCGAGAGCATCGATACTTTGTCTATATTCTCGCCGGTCGCGTCGGCGGTACGCTTTACACAGGCGTCACCAACGATCTGGTCCGTCGAATCTTCCAGCATCGTACTGACGTGATTGACGGATTCACGAAGCAATACGGTGTTCATCGACTCGTCCACTACGAGATTTACGACGATATCCGAATCGCCATCCAGCGCGAGAAGCGCATCAAGAAATGGAATCGATCGTGGAAGATCAGGTTGATCGAGG
>JAEZBA010000164.1 GCA_023430245.1 Pseudomonadota bacterium | reverse complement strand
GTCTGTAGCCGGTCGCCAAGCAGCGCGCGCAAATCGTCGGCAAAGGCGAGTTCGTCCGGCGTGCGCGCGCAATAGGCCATCCGCAACTTTGCGCCGCTGCGCCCGGCCTCGCGTGCCAGCGCATGCGCCATGCCGACCAGCGGCGTGATGCCGATGCCACCCGCGATGACGAGATAATCCGGGCGGCCGAAATCGATATCGAAATGACTGCGCGGACTTGAGACCGTGAGCTGCGATCCCTCGCGTAGCGACCACATATAGGCCGAGCCGCCGCGGCTCTCGGGGCTGCGTTTCACCGCGATCCGATAGGCATCGGACATGGCCGGACCGATCAGCGAATAGGAGCGCGTATCGGCGCGCTCGCCGATCATCACAGTGACATTGAGGTGGCCGCCGAGCGGAATCTGCGCCGGCGTGCCGTCCGTTGGCACGAGTTCGAACAGGCGAATGGTGGGGGTGATGTCGCGCACGCGCCGCACGTGCGCGGTGGTCCAGGTTTCGACGACACGCATGGCTGTTGCCGCCTATTCGGCCGCGCGGAGCGCGGCAGGTGTTTCGTCGCGGATCATGCGCTCCTGGATGCGGCGCGCCCACATCGCGCCGCCGTCGATGTTGAGATTGTAGAACACCGCGTCCGGATTATCCTCCATCGCCTGTTGCTGCGCTTCGAGCATGGCTTCGTCTTCGCCGATGATCGCGGCGTTGCGGTCGCGCGTTTCGGTGGTCAGGCGCTGGTCACCGAGTTTGAAGTTGCGCCGCACCACCCAGAAGAAATGGCTGCGCGCTTCGGTTTCCGGCGTGATGAAATGGCAGACCCGCAGATTGACACCTTTGGAGCGATCGCCCTGCGGCGCGCCGGTGCCGGCGAGCGCGACACCCACATCGAGGACCACCGCGGCCGGCGCTTCGAAGTTGATATATTGCCAGCGATCGACCTTCACCGGGCCCGTAGCACCGAGCTGGAAGGCCCAGAATGGCGGCGGATCGATATTGAGCATCCAGCGGGTGACATGCGCGGTGCGCTCGCCATGCGTGACTTCGAACGGCGCTTCGGCCACTGCGGAATTGCCGATCGAGGTGCGATGCACGAACGACTCGTGGGTCAGGTCCATCAGGTTGTCGACCACCAGCCGGTAATTGCAGGCGAGCGGCGTCAGCTTGCCTTCTCCCGCCCAAGCGGGATCGTCGACCCAATGCATGTCCGGAATCGCCGCCGGATCGGCGAGCGCCGGATCGCCCATCCAGATCCAGGCGAAGCGATATTTCTCGACCACGGGAAAGCGTCGCACGCAGGCCGACGGATTGATCGTCTCCTGCGAGGGCATGAAAGTGCAGCGCCCGTTCGGATCGAACTTCAGGCCGTGATAGCCGCACACGACGTCGTCGCCCTCCAGCCAGCCCTTGGAGAGCGGCACCAGGCGGTGCCAGCAGGCATCTTCCAGCGCTGCGATCTGGCCGGCCGCGGTGCGGTACATCACGACTTTCTTGCCGCAGATCGTGCGCGGCATCAGCGCGCGCTTGACCTCGTAATCCCATGCGGCGACGTACCAGGCGTTATACGGGAACGAGCGATTGGATTGCGGCGTCTGCATGTTCCTCACCTCAAGCCTGTTTCGATCGGCTCTTTTGTTGACGGCCCCGTCTGGACGCGGCAGCTCGCGAGGCGGAATTGTAACAGTGAGAGATCAGTCGTGCCAACGGTCTCAGCGGCAATCCTGACGCGGCCTGAAATTCAATCTGCGCGCGGCTTCCGCCAGTTCGCAACCCTCGCAATAACGCGCATCCTTATGGTCGATCCAGTTATGCGCGTAGATGTGCTCGGGTGCGATGTTGTAGCGCTGCTGCAGGAAGGGCAGCAGCTTCATCAGAGCATCGTGCTGCGCCTGCGTTGCGGGCTTGCGGACATCGGGAAAGTTGCCGGAAAATTCGATGCCGAAGCTGTTGTCCTTCACGACGCGTCGATAGGTCATGATATTCGGGATGAACCGATTGTCCTTGCGGTTGGCGCCGTCGCCGTGGGTCGGAATGGCGGTCTCCGGCACCGACCAGTAAACGGTGCCGTCGGTCTCGACCCACAGCGTGGTGCCGCGCCGCGTCGGATCTTTCGCCTGGGCCAGCGCCGCGCGCTTCGCTGCGCCGGGAGGCCCCTCCATCTGGTGCACGATGATGTTTTTCCAGTGCCGCGTCAGTGCGGGATCTCCGAGCGGGGCCAGATAGACGATGGTCAGGCCGGCGATCTGCGGTGTCCCGGAACTCCCGGCGAGGGCACACAGGTCTTCGCCCGATGCGGGCTTTACGCCGTGCAGCAGCAGGGCCGATAAGACGGCAGCGACAATCATGCGCATGGCGCAGCCCGACAGGATTTGAAACCGATGATAGCGCCGGCGGAGCAGGGTCCAATCGTCATCTTCGTGGACGCCGATGCCTGTCCGGTCAAACCGGAAATCTACCGTGTGGCGGAGCGGCACGGGCTGAAGGTGTTCGTGGTTGCGAACGCCCCGATCGCGGTGCCGCGTGAGGCGTCGATCGAGCGCGTCGTCGTCCCGGGGGGAATGGACGAAGCCGATCACTGGATCGCCGAGCGGTCGCGACCGGGTGCGATCGTGGTCACCGCAGATGTCCCGCTTGCCAGCCGCAGCGTGAAAGCGGGCGCAGTGACCATCGCACCAAACGGCCGCGTTTTCACCGAAGACGCGATCGGGATGGCGCTGGCGACTCGCAATCTGATGGACGATTTGCGTTCCGCCGGCGGTGTGACCAGGGGACCGCCTCCGTTTTCGCCCAAGGATCGCTCCGCGTTCCTGTCGGCGCTCGATCTCGCCATCGTGCGCCTCAAGCGGGCGGGCTTTGCAGTCACGTGAGCGGGTTCCCTACGGCAGATCGGCGAAACTCACAGGTTCGCGTGCTTTGACTGCAACACTTGGGAAAATGCCGTCCCTCCGCCTCGACTCAGGCTTGGGTCTGTCGTCATGATGCGAATCGGCTGGTGGAATCGCCACCGGCTTCGATTTCGGCTGACCGGCGACATCCCAAAAAGCCGGCGGTCCTTGGGGGTGTTCAATGCGAAAAATCGGATTTGTGCTGGCGGCACTGGCTGCCGGGTTTTTGGTGACCGGCGGTACCGCGCATGCGCAGAAGCGCCCGAAGGTCGTTGTTACGGCTAAGCCGGCCTACGGCTTCGGCAGCTGGTGGTCGACGATGCCATGGACCGTCCGCGATCCGAAGCTCGCGGATTCCAACCTTGTCGTTGGCGCGGGCTCCACGGCTGCGTATTTCGCCCTGAGATCTGGCCACAAGCATGCGGCTCACGGCATTCACAGCGGCTTTGGCGCCTATGCTGCGACCAGTTTCGCCTGCGCCGCTGTGTCGCCAATCGTCGGGACCATCGTGACGCAACGCGAACTGACTCAGCGCGAAGTGTTCGTGTCGACCGCCAATTGCGTCGTTCCGGTTCTTGGTGGCTGGTGGATGAACGCAGCGTTCGACCATTACGGCTGGGACAGGGCGAAGAAGCGCGTCGCCCGTCGCTAGTCGCTTCTAAAATTGCAATCGGAAGCCGGCCCTTGCGGCCGGCTTTTTCTTTGGGGTGCGTTGTCGGTTAACTTCGCGCCGCGACGGGCTGAGAGCGGAACGCGGCAAGGTTCCTTGCGGTCAGCGATTGTCGTGATCGTTCACGACCCACCAGTTCTGATAGGGCGGATCCTCGTCGGTGGTACGCGGGATATTGTTCAGTTCCGAGGTATCGAACGGCACGCGCGACGGCTTTTGCTGCTCCGAACGATTGTCCTGCTGTTCTGGATTTCCCGGATCTCTCATGGTGACACGTTTGCCCACAGTGCGGGCTTTTGCTCCCTGGCTGACAAAGCCAACGTCTTGCAGGGGAAATGTCCCCGAAACCCCTTGGTTCCAAAGCGCCGATAACGAAAGCGTCAGGAACATCGTTGTGACTGCCACGTTGGGTTGCTGGACGCCAAGGGCATCCGTCACCGCAACATCAACAAAAATGGGAGCCCCCGATGGGCCTGTTTTCCGCTGACATCAAGACCATGGACGACCTCTATGTGCATCAGCTTCAGGATATCTATTACGCCGAAAAACAGATCCTGAAGTCACTCCCCGACATGATCGGCAAATCGACCGATCGCGATCTGAAGTCCGGGCTGCAGAAGCATCTTCAGGAGACCGAAAATCACGTCGCCCGCCTCGAACAGGTATTCAAGCTGCATGACATGAAGCCGAAGGCCGTCGACTGCCCGGCGATCGACGGCATTATCGACGAAGCCCAGGAAGTCTCCGGCGAGGTTGAGGACAAGGAAGTGCTGGACGCTGCGATCATCGCATCCGCTCAGGCGGTGGAACATTATGAAATCACGCGCTACGGCACGCTGGTCGCATGGGCGCGTCAGCTCGGACGCGACGACGCTGCTGCGATCCTGCAGAAGACGCTCGACGAAGAGAAGGCCGCTGACAAGAAGCTATCGAGCGTGGCCGAAAGCAAGGTCAACCGCAAGGCTGCGAGCTGACACTGCGAACGCTTCGGCATCAGGAATGACCACAGCAAAAAGCGCCGGATCATCCGGCGCTTTTTCAATGTCTCGATGGTTGCCTAGCTAGCACCCGGTTCCGGTACAGGGCGACGTGCCCGGCTGGGTAATGATCGGCGACCCGCTGATATTCGGTACGCTGGGGCGTGAGGCGGCGTTTGGATTTCCAGGGCTCACCGCGCCGGGAGTGCCGGGCTGCGCAGACGACGGCGCCGTCCCCGAACCAGGCAAGCTGGAACCGGTGCCGGTGGTGCCGGACGGGCCGGGAGTCGATGGCGCGACGCCGGGGGCGGGGGACCCGCCCGGCTGGGTGGGCGCGGTTCCCATCCCGCTCGGCGATCCTGCAGTCTGAGCGTGGGCGGCGGTAGCAAGAACTGCGGCGAATCCGGCCGCAAGCAGCGTTTTCGCGACGGGCATGGCTCTCTTTCTCTCCGTTGGACAAGCTCTCCGTGCCAACGATCGGCCGGCTGCTGCCGTTCCGCGGGGAATGCTGCAATATCCATCCGCGAGGCCGCGTGTGCTATGACGGCGCCCGCTGAGCAGGGGTCTTGGAGGGGGCGAGGTTGGACGAGCCGGGCGCGGATAACTCAGACGTCGTTTATGCCTACAAGGCCTCGCTGATGGGCGGAGCCTGGATTCTCCGGCTTGCGCCCGAGGCGTTGCACTGGTCGCTGGGAACGCTGTCGGGACAGGTGCCTTATGCTGCGATCCGGCGGATCCGGCTCAGCTTCCGTCCGGTCACGATGCAATCTTATCGTTTCCTCACGGAAATTTGGGCGGACAAAAGTCCGAAAATCTCGATCGCCTCGGCGTCGTGGAAGTCGCTGATGGAGCAGGAGCGACAGGACGAGGCCTATTCGCGCTTCATCACGGCACTGCATGAGCGTATTGCCGCCGCCCACGGCAAACCCGACCTCAAGGCCGGCGCGCTTCCCTTGCTCTATTGGCCCGGTGTCGTGATTTTCGTCGCGCTCTGCATTATGGGCGTATCGCTGGCGTTCCGCGCTATACAATTGGGCGAGGTTGCCTTCGGGCAACCGCTGGATTGGGGCCAGATCGCCGCAATTCTCGCGCTGGTGGCGATGTTCTTCTGGCTGCTCTGGCAGATGGGCAGCTTCTTCAAGCGCAATATGCCGCGCCGCTACACACTCGACGCGATTCCGCCAGACCTGCTTCCGAAGACGCCGAACGCGCCGGGCGCATGACCGCCCGCTTAGTCCCGCAACACCAGCACCGAGCAATTTGCGTAGCGCACGACATGGCCCGCATTCGATCCCAGGAAATAGCTGCGCATGTCGGGCCGGTGCGATGTCATGACGATCAGATCGGCATCCATCGCTTTGGCTTCCTCGATCACCTCGTGATAGATCCCGCCCTGCCGCACGATCCCGGACACGCGATCCGGTGCGAGCCCGCATTCGCCGGTCAGTTTCGCCATCCCGTCTTCCGCGGATTTGCGTTGCTGCGCGTCGAAATCCGGCGGCACATATTCCGCGAGCATCACCGGTGTCATCGGCAGCACATGGACGATGCGGATCGTACCATTTGCACCGCGCGCCATGGCGCAGGCGGTCTCGATCGCCGGACGCGCAAGGTCCGGCTCGGCCAGGTCCACAGGCACCAGGATCCGTTTGAACATGATCGGCTCCTCCCCATCAGGCCGGTCAGTCTAATCGCTTCCTGCGCCGATCGCACGCGGCGTGACGAAGCTGTCGAGATGGCCCGTGCCGGGCCGGATCGCTGCCCAGTCGTCGATGTCGAGGTCGATCACCGCCAGAGCTCCGGTCGGAAATTTCTCCGACAGCGTTTTGCGGATGCGTTTGTCTCCCGACTCAACCAGAAGATTTGCGGTGTCGTGGAATCCCGGATTATGACCGACCACCAGCAGAGACCGGGCGGAAGGCGGCGCGTCGGCAATGGCGGCCAGGATATCGCGCGGGGAGGCTTCATAAATGCGGTCTTCGAAATCGGCTGGCGGCTGGTGCGGAAACATGCTGGCGACGAGGCGCCAGGTTTCGCGCGTGCGGGTGGCTGTGGATACGATCGCATGATCGGGAACGATATTGTGATCGGCCATGTAGCGGCCCATCAGCGGAGCCGCCTTGCGGCCGCGAACGGCGAGATCGCGTTCATGGTCG
Organism: Pseudomonadota bacterium; assembly: GCA_023430245.1. GTDB lineage: Bacteria > Pseudomonadota > Alphaproteobacteria > Rhizobiales > Xanthobacteraceae > Pseudorhodoplanes. The sequence continues at coordinate 4,059 of JAEZBA010000164.1, read as the reverse complement.
GATTGCCCGGGCAGCGACCAGTCGGATTTGGCGTGACGGAGAAGCATCAGACGGCGCATGAATCGCGTTCCACGGGGCAGGGGGCGAATGGTGGAAGAGCCTAGCACGGGCCCGCAATCCGGCGATGCGCCGCCGAAAGCCGCACCGGCTGCGGCGATTGATAGCGACTATGGCGAGACCTGGTTCACCGCCACCGGCGACAGCGTGGCGGCGCGGCCATCGCTGACGCATGACATCGATGTCGATGTCTGCATCATCGGCGGCGGCCTAGCGGGGCTGACGACAGCGTTGGAGATCGCGCGCCGGGGATGGTCCGTTGCCGTGCTGGAGACGCGGCGGGTCGCCTGGAATGCGTCGAGCCGGAATACCGGCTTCGTCCGCCCGGGCTTTTATCAGCGGCCGGAGACGCTGGTCGAACGCGTCGGCGTCGATCATGCGCGCGAATTGTGGCTGCTGTCGCAGGACGGCGTCGACTTTGTGCGCCGAACGGCCGGGGACATAGGCGGCCGCGATCTGGTTCAGGGCGAGGGCTGGCTCCAGGTCTCGAAGATCGACCGGGCCAGCGAGATGTCGGATGCGGCCGAGCGTCTGCGTTCGCTCGGCGCCGATGTCGAATTGTGGCCAGCGAAGCTTGTGCGCGAGAGGGTCAAATCCCCCCACTATTTCCAGGCGATTCATTTTCCGACCGCTTTCAACATTCACCCCTACAATTACGCGCTCGGACTGGCGCGGCTTGCCGAGCAGGCGGGCGCCCGGATATTCGAAGGAACGCCGGCCATCTCCATCGATCCCGCAGGTGTGCGCAAGCGCGTGATCACGGCGCAGGGGCGGGTGCGCGCCTCGCAGATCGTGTTTGCCGGCAACGTCCATCTCGGCGCGATGCTGCCCGGTGCGGCCGATACCTTGATCCCGCTGCACACCTTCGCGATGGTGACCAAGCCGTTTGGTGACACCTTGGCTGCAGCGCTTGAATATCCCGGTGCGGTCAGCGATTCCGAATCCTCCGGCCATCATTATCGGATCGTCGGCGGCGACCGGCTGATGTTCGCCGGCCGGTTGGCAACGCGCCCGTCCAACCCGGATCGTCACGCGCGCTGGCTGCGTGCGGATCTCAGGCGCCGTTTTCCCCAGCTTGGACCGGTCGATATCGAGCATGCCTGGGGCGGAGCGATCGGGGCCACCGTCCATGGCATGCCGCAGCTTGGCCAAGTTGCGCCGGGTGTCTGGCTGGCAAGCGGGTTCGGCGGACTTGGGCTGAATACCAGCGCCATGGCCGCGAGGCTGATCACCGACGCCATTGTCGATGGCGACGACCGCTTCCGGTTGTTCGAGCCGTTCGAATTGATCTGGTCGGGCGGGCGCGCCGGGCGTCTTGTCGCCAAGTATTTTTACTCGGCGCATCGGCGCTACGAGGAATGGGCCTCGCGGCGTTCGCGGCGCAAAGAGTTATGGCTGATCGAGAACGAGCCGCGGTTGAAGAAAGAGGCCGAAGAAGCGGCGGAGCGCGCCCGCATTCGCGCCGAGGAGGCCGCCGTCGCCGAGGCGGCGCGGATCGAGCGCGAAAAGCTCGAGGCCGAGCAGGCGGAGATACGCCGCATCGAGCGCGAGCGGATCGCCGCGGAAAAGGCCGAGGCGAAACGGATCCGCGCCGAGGAAAAGGCGGCGGCGAAAGCGGAAGCCGCTCGCCTGAAGGACGAGCAGCGGGCGGCCGCGCGCGCTGAAAAGGAGCGCGTCGCCGCCGAGAAAGCGGAAGCAAAGCGGATCGAAGCGGAGCGGCTTGCCGCCGAACGGGCCGAGGCGGAGCGGATCGAAGCGGAGCGCCGTGCGGCGGAGCAGGCGGATGCCGAGCAGCTTGAAGCGGCCTATCGCAATGCCGAACGCGTGGCCGAGAATGCGGCGCGCCTGATCGCCGAAGGGGCATCCGTCCGTCCCGCGCCCGAGGAGGAAGACAGCGCCACGCCCGCAGCACCAGACACCTTACCGTTGACCGCCGATCCGTCCGAACCGGACAAAGCCCGGGCGGACAGCCCCGAACAAGCCGGTGCGCAGCGTCGTCGCGGCTTCTGGCGCCGTAACTGATCCGTCCCGCTGAGCCTGCCGGCCAGCCGTCGGCGCCTTGCGCCACGCCAGACGTGTTTCAGTCAGCGCCCCTCGCGTCGCGCCATGAACGCCAGCCGTTCGAACAGATGCACGTCCTGCTCGTTCTTCAGCAGCGCGCCGTGCAGCGGCGGGATCAGTTTTTTCGGATCGCGTTCGCGCAACGTCTCCGGGCCGATATCCTCGACCATCAGAAGCTTCAGCCAGTCCAGCAATTCCGAGGTTGACGGCTTTTTCTTCATGCCCGGCACATCGCGGATTTCGTAGAACAGCTTCAGCGCTTCGGCGACCAGCCGCTGCTTGACGCCCGGGAAATGCACATCGACGATGGCGCGCATCGTTTCGGGGTCCGGAAAGCGGATGTAATGAAAAAAGCACCGGCGCAGGAATGCGTCCGGCAGCTCCTTCTCATTATTGGATGTGATGACCACGATCGGGCGCTGCTTCGCTTTCACGGTCTCGCCAGTCTCGTAGACGAAGAATTCCATCCGATCGAGTTCCTGCAGGAGGTCGTTCGGGAATTCGATATCGGCCTTGTCGATTTCATCGATCAGCAGCACCGGCCTTGTGTCGCGGACGAAGGATTCCCAAAGCTTGCCGCGCTTGATGTAATTGCGGATGTCCTTGACGCGCTCATCGCCGAGCTGGCTGTCGCGCAGGCGCGAAACCGCATCGTATTCGTAAAGACCCTGCTGCGCCTTGGTGGTCGATTTGACATGCCATTCGAGGAGGTCGGTCCCGACCGCCTTGGCGATCTCCTGCGCCAGCACGGTCTTGCCGGTGCCGGGTTCGCCCTTCACCAGCAGCGGCCGCTGCAGGGTGATCGCCGCATTCACCGCGACCTTGAGATCGTCGGTCGCGACGTAGCCTTTGGTGCCTTCGAAACGCATGAAAAGTCCTTCGATGATCGATCGGATCGACATTAGAGGTTGATTTCGCAGGTGCAAACTGTCCCGGAAAAATTTGCCGGGCCCGGCAAAGCTGGCCGCCCCGCGGGACCGGCGCTGCGAAGCAAGACTCTGATTTTAAAGAAGAATTTATATGGCACGCGGCTTGCGACGATGTTCGCACAAGCTTGCGGCCGTCCGTCCAGTCGGTCGCCTCGGCCGTTCTGGAGGAATAGGTAATGGGTATCTTCGGCGCACTGAATACCGCGGTCACCGGAATGCGCGCGCAGTCTTATGCGCTCGAAAACGTCTCCGGCAACATCGCCAATTCGCAGACCACCGCCTTCAAGCGGATCGACACCAGCTTCCAGGATCTGATCCCGGACAACATTCCGTCCAAGCAGCTTGCCGGCGGCGTGATCGCGAGCGCACGCGCCACCAACACCGTGCAGGGCGACATCCAGGGCGCCTCGGTCGGCACCTTCATGGCGATCAACGGCGACGGGTTCTTCGTGGTGCAGAAGCCGACCGCGGTGCAGGACAATACACCGGTCTTCGGCGGCGCCGATTATTACACCCGCCGCGGCGACTTCCAGCCGGACAAGAACGGTTACCTCGTCAACGGCGCCGGCTATTATCTGATGGGCCTGCCGATCGATCCCGCAACCGGCAACCCCACCGGTAGCATCCCGCAATTGCTGCAATTCCAGAACGACTTCCTGCCGGCGCAGCAGACGTCGGCGATCCAGTACCGCGCCAATCTGGCCGCTTATCCGAACACTAACAATGCGGACACCGACATCCCGGGTTCGGAGTTGCTCAACCCGGCAAATTTCTCCGCCAATCCGATTTTCGGGCCTCCGGCCCCGGCGCGCATTCTGGGCTCGGGTGGCAACCTGCTGCCGGATGCGGTCGCAGTTGGAACCGGAAATGTCGATATCTTCACGTTGTCGTCTGCTGGCGGCACCGTTGAGATCAACGGCACGTCGATTGCGATCGGTGCCGGCGACAACGCAACCGACGTGCTGGCCGCTATCAACGCCCAGTCCGGCACAACCGGCGTCACCGCAACCCT
>JAEZBA010000147.1 GCA_023430245.1 Pseudomonadota bacterium | reverse complement strand
CCGTATCGGAATGCGACATCAGCGTCGCCGTCATGTAGCGCGCACCATTCTCGATATAGAGGCGGCTGGAAATCTCGATTTCCTGCATCTCCTCGCGGGTCGGCACGGCGACGCCGACCCGATGCTCGACCAGCTTGTCTTCCTCGACCGTCGGATTGATCAGGTCGAGCCAGACCGCCGCTTCGGGGATTTCTTCGCCCGTCCCGAGCGGGTAAGGCTCCAGCGTCGTGCCACGCGGGACGAAAACGGTAAGCATGGCCCCTCCGGAGATGCGGCTATGGCCGCAGCGGCGGAGTCATGGCCATGCGCCGCTGGTCCGTGCAAGTCCTAAATGGCAACCACGCACCGGGTTGATCGACGCTCAGGCGAGGCGATCCTTGCGCGCGTCCGGCGCTGTCGGTGTCTTCGACTTGCTTTCGCCGCCATAGGGCAACGCGGCAACCACTGCCGAGATCGCAATCCGTCCGTAGCGGCGGTCGAGATCCGCTTCCGGCCGGGTTTCCCGGTTGTCACCAGTCGAATTGGCGGTGGTCATAACCTTCCTCCTCAAGGGCATTTTGTTTCGTCCCAAGCTGGACCCTGCCCGACCGATGCGGAGCCAGTGAGGCTGAATTGGGCGGATAATGGTAAGACTTGGCGGCAAGCCGTCACAAAGCCGTGTCGGCTGCCTTCGCGCGCCGTTCTGGGCCGCGCACGGTAAACGGTCGCTTAAGAGGTTGGTGGTGCAATCCTCGTCAGGAGCGCGTGCAGGCGGATCGGACACAGGCTTGCGGCTTTCCGGCAACACTTTCACAGGACTGACCGGTGAACCGGGCCTGCACGCTGGATGACTCGCGATTTTCGGATATGGTCGCTCGGGAATCTCGCCGCTGCGGCATAATAGTAAGGGATGTGGTGATGCGCCTGATCGCGCTTCTCCTGATCGGAATTGGTTTGGCGGGTTGCAACACCGTGACCTCGGCGACCTATGAGCCTGCGTCAGAAAGCAACTTGAAGCCGCGCGACCGTGAGCTGCTGGCCAAGGCACCTTACGCCAAGGCGACGATTCCGGAGCCTTATCGGCGCCATATCGTAAACTACCACCGCAAGGAGGCCCCGGGCTCGATCGTGGTCGATGCCGACTCGCGCTTCCTCTACTATGTCCTCCCGGAAGGTAAGGCGATCCGCTACGGCATCACCGTCGGTGAAGAGGCGCTGGCCTTTTCCGGCATCGCTAAGGTTCAGCGCAAGGCGGAATGGCCGACCTGGACGCCGACACAGGCGATCAAGGAACGGCTTGGACCGAGCATCCCCAATCAGGTCGGCCCCGGGCCTCACAATCCGCTCGGCGCGCGCGCCCTGTATCTCTATGCCGGCGGCAAGGACACGCTGTACCGGATTCACGGCACCAATCAGCCGGAAATGATCGGCTCGGCCGTGTCCTCAGGTTGCATCCGCATGACCAATGAGGACGTGATCGACCTCTATAACCGGACCAAGGAAAACACGGTCGTGGTCGTGCTGGCGCCCAAGCAGGGCGACTCGCCGAACAACCCGCAGATGGCGCATCGCGGCCTGGATCGTATCCTCCCGTTCTGACCGAAAGCGGCTTCGGATTAACCCAGCGGCGCCTTCGGGCGCCGTTATCGTTTGGGCCGGACCAGCCGACCTAACCCAGCTCGACATGCACGATTTCGGGCGGCACGCCGACCCGCAACGGGACCGCGCTGGTGCCAAGTCCGCCGGACACGATGAGATCGCGGCCGCCCTCCACGATATGCCCGTAGGCGAAGCGCGCCCCATATTGCGAGGGCACGAAGGCCGGCCACACGAATGGCAGCCGAATCTGTCCGCCATGGGTGTGACCCGCCAGCGTCAGCGAAACCCGGTCCGGAACCCTGGTGAAAATATCGGGCTCGTGCACCATCAGGATCACCGGTTCGTCGCTGCCGATCATGGCAAGCGTCGCCGGCAGATCGTCGACGCCGCGAAAGCGGCCCTGTCCGAGCGGCACCGCAAGCTGATCGCCGATTCCGGCGAGCCAGAAACGCGCGCCGGGTTCGCCGAGCAGAACCGCATCGTTCTCCATCACCGGAATGCCGACGCGTTTGAGCGCAAGCCGGATATCGGCCTCATGGAACCACCAATCGTGATTGCCGAGGATCGCATGCACGCCGAGCGGAGCTTTCAGCCGCGACAATTCCGCCGCCCAGACCGGTGCCGGGATCGGCTTGGTCACGAATTTGTGCGTGGCGACAAAGTCGCCGAGCAGCAGCACGATGTCGGGACGCAGCGCATTCGATGTCTCGACGATGCGGCTGATGCGCTCGATGCCCATATTGGGACCGCCGGCATGCAGATCGGCGATCACCGAAATGGTCAGCTTCTGGCCCGCCGGCCAGTTTCGCGGGCGCAGCCTGTAGCGCGTGACGTCCAGCATCGCCGCCGCCTCGATGCCGGCATAGCCGGCAAAGGCCGGGCCTGACAGCGCCGCCACGCCAAGACTGCCCAGCAGCAGTGAGCGCCGCGAGATCAGCGGCCGCCGCCGGTCATCGGGCGGCAGAAGGTCGGAGGGGCGGACGGGTTTCATATCGGCGCATTTTCGGGATTGGCGGTGAAGGGACGGTTCACACGACCGGAGAAAGGCGGCGGCATTTGGCCGTTAACCCGATGCCTATGATGCCTCTTTCGGCCGCGGCCGCGGCAACGGGATTTCGCCGGCAGGGTCGAGCACATTCCACTGGCACAGGCGGTAACCACCCCTCCGTTCTGCAAGGTCCATATGGATATGGTCCTCGTGATGGCCGTCGGAGCCGGGACCTAGAACTGTGGTAAACCGCTCGCAGATGCTCTTGCGGACCGCCTCGCGGAACTCGCGATCGAGCTTGCGGTCGGTAAACGAAGCAAACCGGCCATTGGCCAGATGCACGCCGCGCACGTCGATCGCATTGGCAAGTCCGTGCTGGCTGATCCGGGCGCCCGCCACCCGGTTGCGGCCCCGGCAATCGTAGGACGCGTAGTTGTCGAGCGTGCGGGGCGCGGAACCGAGCTGGGCTGTGGTCGCGGTGAGGTCCTCGCGCACCCAGTTCGCCAGCGCTTCCGCCATCGTGCAGCGCATAGTGGCGGCCGGACTGAGCGTCACCCGCGACTTGTCGGGCTGAATGATCGCTTCAAGCCGGACCACATCGGTTGCTCCGCAATCGCCCGGCCCCGCCAGAGATGGCAGCGCCTCGATCACCGCAATTTTGTCAGCCACGCGCATCTGGCAGGCTGACGGCTCCTCCGGCTTGCCGGTGGCACCGCTCGCCGGTTCCGGATCGGCCTCTGCCGCAAACGCCTCCATCGGCACCGGCGCAATCCGACCGGAGTTGGTGTCGGGCTGCAGCGCGGCGGCGCCCGGCTCCGCTTTCGGTTTCGGCGCCCTGGATCGCGAAGGCTTTGGCGGCTTCGCCGCCGGGTCGGCGGATTTCGGCTCGGCCGACTTCAACGGCGTGGGAAACGGCGATGCAGACGAAGTCTGCGCCTGCGCGCCATGCACGAGCCACAGCAGCACCACGACCGGAAAAATTGCAATGAGGCGTCCCACGGCGCGCATTTCCCCGGCGAATGCGGCATTTGTGCGGGATCGTTGTCGCGATGGCAATTTCTCTTTTGCCCTGCTGTGCTAGCGTCGGGTGGACGCAGATTCCGGAAGTCGAATGTGACCCATGATGTGATTGTGGTCGGGCTTGGCGCCATGGGCAGCGCCGCGCTTTACCATCTGGCGCGCAACAATGTCCGCGCCATCGGGCTGGAGCGGTTCGAACCCGGCCATGACCGCGGTTCTTCACATGGCCGCACACGCATCATCCGCCACGGCTATTTCGAACATCCCTCCTACGTGCCACTGGTGCGGCGTGCCGCCGCGATGTGGCGCGAACTCGAAGCTGCATCCGGACGATCGTTGATGACTATCACCGGCATCGCCGAAATCGGGCGGCCGGATTCGGTCCTGGTGAGCGGCACGCTGGCCGCCGCGCAGCAGCATCGGCTGACACATGAGGTGGTCACCGCGAACGAGTTGATGCGGCGCTACCCCGCATTCCGGCTGCCGCAGGATTATGTCGCGGTGATCCAGCCGGATGCAGGTTTCGTCGATCCCGAGGCTGGCATCCGCGCGCATCTGCGCCTTGCCGCCGCGGCCGGCGCCGACATCCGGACCGGCGAGCAGGTCGTTTCGGTCGAACAGGTCGGCGAGCGCGTGCGGGTCACGACCGGACGCAAGACCTATGAAGCCGGTCATGCGATCGTCTCCGCCGGACCATGGACCGGGTCGCTGGTTCGCGATCTCGGGGTGACACTCGAGGTGACTCGGCAGGTGCTGCTATGGGTGCGCCCGAGCGAACCGGAGTTGTTCCGGACCGGCTGGTTCCCGGTGTTCATGATCGAAAGCGAACACGGGATTCACTACGGC
>JAEZBA010000075.1 GCA_023430245.1 Pseudomonadota bacterium | reverse complement strand
CCAGCCGAAAGTTTCAGGCGAGCCACCCGAGCGCGGGTGCGGGCTTCTTCGAGCGGAACATCGTGCAGGCTGCCCAAGCCCATTTGATATTCTTTGCCGTCTTTCTGAAACCGCAAAATCCAGCTCGCCGCAGCAGCGCGATCCTTTTGTGAGAGCCGCGCAACTTGTAGATACAACCCGCGAACTTCTGGATCGCGATGATGACCGAGCCGGCCTTTCGATGCGCTGGTAAGCCTCTCAATCCGCTTTTGCGTGAGAGTGACTGCGGTACCCATTGGTACTAACTCCTGCCCGAGCTAACCCCCGGCGAAGCTAGTAATTTTATAGCGGGTAACACGGAGCCACAATGAGCGTTACCGGGTGATCGAAACTGAAATAAAACAGCGTTAACAATGAGATGGCGTTTTTCTAGCGGGCCTTAGTGAGTGTCTTCGGCCCTTACTAATCGTTGGAATGGTGCCCCTGGCCGGAATCGAACCAGCACGACCTTACGGCCACCTGATTTTGAGTCAGGCGCGTCTACCAGTTCCGCCACAGGGGCAACGCCGCGACAAGACGCTTTTCGGGCGCGGGGCAAGCGCAAACTCACCCAGCGGCAGACATAAGGGGATCGAACCGGGCGATCAAGCGGATTTGCAGGCGAACTTGCGGCCGCGTCGGGCACCGCCCGGGGCCGGTGCGCCTCGCTCGCGGCCCTGTGTCTTGACGGGGGGGCCGCTTTCCCGTGAATGCGGGACCGATCGAAGTGCTACCGGGCCATGCCATGAACGATCTTGCCGCCACCTTCGACCACATGAAGCGCAACGAGCCGGTTCAGCTCGCCGCGGGCGCAGTGGCGATTCTCGGGCTCGCCACCATTCTGGGCGCCTGGTTCTTCCAGATCGTGATGGAATTGCCGCCCTGTCCGCTCTGCCTCGAACAGCGCTATGCGTATTATTTCTCGATCCCGCTGGCGCTGATGGTGCTGCTGGGGTCGTCTGTCGGCGCGTCCCGCAAGGTGTTGTGCGCGGCGCTGGCGGTGATCGCGCTCGGCATGCTGTGGAATGCCGGTCTTGGTGCCTATCACGCCGGAGTGGAGTGGAAATTCTGGGAAGGTCCGCGCGACTGCGCCGGTGGCGGACTGACCGATCTCGGCACTGCGGGCGGTCTGCTCGACAAGCTGAAAAGTATCCGGGTGGTGCGCTGCGACGAGATCCCGTGGAGCTTCCTCGGCATTTCGCTTGCCGGCTACAACGCGATCATCTCACTGGTGCTGGCGCTGATCGCCGGCTGGGGCGCGTGGCGCGTGTGGCTGACGCTGCCGCCGAAAGAAAAGCTGAGCTGACCGAATACGAGGCTTCCGGACCGAGGCAAGAACCTCACGGCTCCAGTTCGGTGTCCCAGTAGAGATAATCCATCCAGCTTTCGTGCAGGTAGTTCGGCGGGAACATCCGCCCATTGCGATGCAGATGCTGCACCGTCGGCTGGAACGGCAATTGCGCGGGATGCATGCTCGCTTCCGCCATGGTCTTGCTGCCCTTGCGCAGATTGCAGGGAGAGCAGGCGGCCACCACGTTGTCCCAGGTGGTGAGGCCACCGCGCGAGCGCGGGATCAGATGATCGAATGTCAGGTCGTCGGCGGCGCCGCAATACTGGCAGGCGAACCGGTCGCGCAGGAACACGTTGAAACGTGTGAAGGCCGGATGCGTGGAGGGTTTGACGAACGTCTTGAGCGAGACCACGCTCGGAATTTTCATCTCGAAGCTTGGCGATCGCACCGCGCGGTCGTAATTCGCAACGATGTTCACGCGTTCGAGAAACACCGCCTTGATCGCGTCCTGCCAGGACCACAGCGACAGCGGGTAATAACTCAGCGGCCGGAAATCGGCGTTCAGAACCAGTGCCGGAAATCCCGCGGGCGAGACGTGCACGTTCAAGCGATGGCGCTCCTTTCAAGCACCGGGATAGCCCCTAATGTATAGGGGAGCGTGACGGGAATGTGAAGGTGCGACTAAGGCTTACCGCGGCTGCGTTGTTTCCGCCCCGGCGCCGGGCGGCGGCGGGGAAGAAGGGCCCGTTACAGGCCGAATCGGCGGGCCAGAAACTCGCCGCCATGGCGCAGCCCTTCCTGGTCGATTCCGTGGCCCACGCCGTGGGAAATGTGCCATTCCACCGGCACATCCAGCGCGGATAGCGACGACGAGGCGTGGAACAGCGCCTGCACCGGGATCAGTTCGTCCTGGTCGCCGTGGATCAGCAGGATCGGCGGCCGGGACGCGATCTCGCCTTCGACGGTTTCGGGCGGACCGTCACCGGGCATGATGAACATGCCCGAATAGCCGACGATGGCTGCCGGCGCGACCGGCCGGCGCAGACCGGCATGCAGAGACATCATGGTGCCCTGGCTGAAGCCGACCAGCGCCAGCGCCGAGGGCGGCAATTGCCGGCGCTGCAATTCCGCATCGAGATAGGCCTGCAGAGCGGGCGCCGCCTTGTTGACGCCGACCCAGCGTTCGTCCGGATCGCGGAACGTCAGCCCGAACCATTGTTTCCCGACCGGGGCCTGGCCGCAGGGTTCCGGGGCGTGCGGCGACACGAAGGCAGTGTCCGGCAGGATCGGCTGCCAGGCGCGGCCGATATCGATCAGGTCGTTGCCGTCGGCGCCATAGCCGTGAAGGAATACGACAAGCCGTTTGGCCTTACCGCTTTTTGGTTCGAGGCTTGGTCCCGACAGCACCGGGACGTTGGATTCGGCCATTCCGTTTCGCTTTCCTTGTCGCTTTCGCTGCCGCTGGTTTCGCGGAAGCAGGCTTCGCTCTGGTGTCAACGGCGACGCCCTCGCGCCGCTTGACCACATGATAATAGCCCCAGAGCAGATGCGCCGCCACGCCGCGCCATGGACGCCATGCATCGGCGATCACGGTCAGTTCCCTGGCGCTGGGCCGGGCCTTCAAGCCGAGCGCGATGCGCGCCGATTCCTGCAAGGCGAGATCGCCGGCCGGCCAGGCATCGGCATGGCCGAGACAGAACAAGAGATAGATGTCCGCGGTCCAGGGGCCGATGCCATGCAACTCGATCAGCGCGGCATGGGCGGTGTCCGCATCGCTCTGTCCGATATGGTCGAGATCAAGCTCGCCCTTTGCGAGCGCATGCGCGATCGCCTTGATCGATTTGATCTTTGCTGCGGACAGGCCGAGCCGACCGAGCCGGTCGGCACGCGCGCGGCGGAGTGCGTCGTGGTGAAAGGGATCGAAGGCCGCCTGCAGCCGGCCCCAGATCGCGCCGGCGCTGGCGGTCGACAATTGCTGGCCGCAGATGATCCGGGCGATGCCGGGAAATCCGGGCTCGCCGCGGCGGAGTGCGGGTTCGCCGGCTTTCTCCAGGACGGGGACAAGGCGCTGATCGGCCTGCACAAGCTGTGCGAGCGCCAGAGCGAGATCGGATTGGGTGTGGAGGAACTGAACCATTCTCTCTGTTGTCATGCCCCGCGTACACGGGGCATCCAGTAATCTCGTATGTTTCAATCAGATTGCAACATCCGTGAAAACTGGGTCGCCCGCC
>JAEZBA010000029.1 GCA_023430245.1 Pseudomonadota bacterium | reverse complement strand
GGAAAGGGACTCAGAACCCAAGCCGCGGACCGCGCTTCGGCGCAGCCCCGCTCAGCGACGAGCCACCGACAATGACCTCGGCGCCGGCATCGAGCCCCGCGACCACCTCGGTCGAGCCGCCATCGGTCGCACCGATGCGAATGGTGACACCCTGCGGCTGGCCGTCGCGGCCAACGATGAAGACGCGGCCCGACTGCGTGGTGCGCTGACCGGCGGCCGAAGCCTGCCGCTTCACGATCTCGTCGAAGGCAGACTTCTGCTCGGGCGTCAGGATACCGGCGATGCGCTGCTCCAGTTCGCGTCGCGCCGCAAGGATACGCTCGCGCCGCGCACTCTGGTCGCTGTCGCCGGCGCCCGTCATGAAGGACTTTCGCATGTCGGCGAACGCAGCTTCGATCTCGCGCAGCTGATCCGCACCCGGCTTGATCTCGGTCCTGATCGCCTCGAGGAATTCCCCGCTATTGCCACCGCTGGCGCGGCGCTGCGCGCCGGCCGGCGCGCCCGGTGCAGCGGCGTTCCTGACCAACGGCTGCTCCGCAAGAGATGGCGGCCGCCAGCGCAACGCTGCGTTCGGGATGCGCACGACATCCTCGCGCCGCTCGGTCTCGATCCGCAGGTTGGCGGTCATCCCCGGCAGCAATTCGCGACGCGGATTCTCGATCGAGATGATGGTGGTGTAGATCACCACGTTCTGCACATTCTGCGAGCCAAGCCGCACCTGCTTGACGATGCCGTCGAAGGTGCGGCCCGGAAACGCATTGACCGTGAAGGTCACGCGCTGTCCCGGCTTGATGCGGCCGATATCGGTTTCGTCGATATTGGCGGAAATCTCCATCTTGCGGAGATCGTCGGCGATGCGAAACAGCTCCGGCGCCTGCAGCGACGCGGCGACAGTCGCGCCGAGTTCGACATTGCGCTGGACGATCACACCGTTGACCGGAGACTTGATCTCGGAATTCGAGAGATCGACCTCGATCTGCCGCACCGCCGCTTCACGCTGCTGGCCCTGCGCGGTGACCGCGGCGAGATTGGCCTGCGCCACTTGCAAGTCGGCGGCAAGGCCGAGGAGCGCCGCCTTCGCCGAATTGACCTGAGCGCGGGCCGACGCAAGCGCCGCCTCCTGCGCATCGCGAGTGGCGCGTGCGGTATCGACGGCGGCGTCCGCGGCAAAGCCGCGTGTGCGCAGCTCGCTCTGGCGCTTGTAGATGCGGTCGGCATCGGCGAGCAGCGCCTCGTTGCGCGTAACTTGCGCCTCCATGTCGACCTGCGCCGCGCGCGCCTTTTCGGTTTCGGCCTTGACCTTCTCGATCTGGCCTTCGGTCACCAGCCGCTGTGCACGCATCTGCGCGAGATCGGCGCGCGCGGCATCGAGGCGCGCGCGGATCTGATCCTGATTGAGCCGCGCCACCACCTGGCCGGCTTTCACTTCGGAATTGTAGTCGGCGAGAATCTCGACCACCTGCCCGGACAATTGCGAGCCGACGATGACCGTTGTGGTCGGGTTGATGGTGCCGGTGGCGCTGACGGTGGCGACGATCTCGCCGCGTTCGGCCTTGGCGGTGCGGTAGCTGCCTTCCGCCGGTGCCACGTTCCAGCCGGGCACGAAATAGAGCGCGAGCCCGCCGATCGCGGCAACTATCAGAACAATCGTCGGCAACTTGCGCATATTCGTCTACCCCGGCAACCAGATGTAGTGACGGGCCGGTGTGTCGTCACCTTACGTTTTCGATAGCCTGCAGACACAAACAGACACAGATTTCGGTCAAACTTCCCACTATTGGCCGTGCGGCGCGGCCGGGATGACTGTGCCACGCCGCCGCCCGCGCCGGACCTCGGTCAGCGGACGCAAACGATCGCGCCGCACTCTGCAACGGTCGGACGGGACCGCCATGGCTGGCCGAGCGACGTACCAAGCGCAACGGTTGAGTGCGACATTCCGCCACGGCCAAATGGTTGCAGGAAAATCTCGGCTCAACAAATTTGAGGCATGGAACTCACGCACGCACTGATTGCTTTGGTTGCGATTGTCCTAATCGCGTGCGCATGGCTGTTTCTGACCGCCCGGACCAATGCGAAGGCGGGTGCGCGGGAAGCGCTTGAAAAAAAGCAGTTTTACGACGCGGTTTACGACCGGCGAAACCGAAAGCCATCTCCGGATCGATAAGCGGAGACGGCGCGGTTCATCAGTTCCGTCTGCGACTGCTCCAGCCCTGGTTGCAGCCTTTACTTCTCGCGCGCGGCTATGAACCGAGCGGTTTCGCGCAGGATCGCAGCGCGTTCGCCGAACGGCGCCAGAGCAGCCTCCGCGTCCGCCACCACGGCCGCGAGCCGCGCACGCGCCGCGTCAACGCCATGCACCGAGACCAGCGTCGCCTTGCCGATGGCGGCATCCTTGCCGGTGGCCTTGCCGACGGTCGCGGCATCGCCTTCGACATCGAGGATATCGTCGGCAATCTGGAACGCGGTGCCGACCGCGCGGCCGTATTTCGATAAAGCGAGGCTCTCTTCCGCCGAGGCCCCGCCGAGAATACCGCCGGCGATGCAGGCGAAGTGCAGCAGCGCGCCGGTCTTCATCGCCTGCATGGTGATGATGAAGGCCTCGTCGCCCGTAGGCATGGCGCCGAAGCGGCCCTCGGCGGCGAGATCG
>JAEZBA010000702.1 GCA_023430245.1 Pseudomonadota bacterium | reverse complement strand
ATCAAGAGCGCGATCTCCAGAGCCGGTGCGAGCCAGCGCGGTCCGAGCGACAGATCGTTGATCAGAAAGAACTGCAGGATCGCGACCGCGACAATGGCGCCGCAGGCCAGCCAGAAATCGGCGGCATGGACGTCGGGCGATATGGGTTGTTGCTGCACGAGTGATTCCACGGACCCGGACGACTCATAGCACGTTCGTGGGGCGACAAAAAAAGCCCCCGTGCATCGCACGGGGGCCTTTGATTCCACGATTTGAGCGAGGGCTTACGCCGCCTGGTGGCGCTGCTTGCCTTCGTAGCCGGTGCGCACTTTCGCTGCATACGCGCGATGTCTTTCCGGCTTTGCGCCCGGACGGTAGAATGCGGCCGGATCGGAGCATATGCCGTGCGGCCGCGTTTGGGCTTGATTGTCGGGTTCGCCATCGTGCTGCCGGGCTTCGCGGCCGCGCAGCCGGTGCCGGTTTTCACCGCGCTCGAATGCATCGGCACGTTCTTTGTCCCTCACATCGAGACATGTTAGGCGTCCGCGCGGGGCGATGCGGAAGCCGCGCGCCGCGTCGGACGCCTGTTCGCCGACGGCCAAGGCGTGGCGCGCGACGACGCGCTCGCGGTGCGGATGTTCCGGCAGGCGGTCGAGAGCGGTTCGCCGGGCGGAGCCGCCGACCTGGCGCGCATGTATGAACGCGGCCGCGGTGTCACCCGCGACAAGGCCGAGGCCGAACGCTGGTATCGCGTCGCGGCCGCGCGCGGCGATCCGCGCGGTCTGCTGCTGCTCTCCGACCTGATCGCGGACACCGACCGCGCGGCGGCCCGCGACTTCGCCCGCGAAGCGCTCGCGCGCGCCGAGCCGCTTGTCGCCGGCGGCGATCCCGACGCGCTCTATGTCAGTGGCATTCTGATGATCGATCCGCATGCCTCGGGGCATGTGTCGCGGATCGACAGCCACGAGGGGATGAAGCGGCTGCGCCGCGCTGCCGAACTGCATCAGACCGACGCCATGTCGACGCTTGGTTCTCGCCTCGTATCCGGCCATCCGGAAGGATTGCGCAATCCGCGCGAGGGCGTGCGCTGGCTGGAGCAAGCGGCGGCGCGCGCTGACCCGGTGGCGTGTTTCACGCTCGGCCAATTGACCTTCAAAGGTCATGCACCGTCCGGGATCGCGCAGAATCCGCCCCGTGCGATGCAGCTATTCGAATGCGCCGCCGGTCAGGGCCATGCCGAGGCCGCGTATCGGATGGGTGCGCATAGCAGCGAACGCGCCCAGGAACGGTACTGGTTCCGCAAGGCGATGCAGGCGGGCCATCCCCATGCCCGCTTTCGGCTGGCGATCATGCTTGTGGAGGGCAAGGGCGGACCGCGCGACGAGGCGGAAGCGCTCGCGCTCCTGGACCGGATCGTCGCGGAGAAGCGCGATGCCGCCGAGATTGCCCAGATCGCCGCCGCCATCGTGCGCCACCGCGATTCCAGCGAGGCCGCACTGCGGCAGGCCCTGAATGCGGTCGAGGCGGCAATTGCGTTGCGCGATCCGCATCTGTGGATCGATACACTGGCGCTGGCGCATCTGCGGCTCGGCGATGCAGCCCGCGCCGAGGCGCTGCTGGGCGCCGAACTCGCCCGCCGCGGCGATCCCGACAATCTCGACGCGGTGAAATACCGTGTCGCACTCGGTCAGGCGCTGGCCGCGCTCGGGCGCAAGGACGAGGCGCGCACGCAATGGCGGCGCGCGCGGGACGTCTGGATGGACGGCATCGTGGCGGTCGAGATCGAGCAGCGGCTCCAGGAACTGGACCGGCCATAGTCGTGCCGCCAGGGAATCGGCCGGAAACGAAAAAGCCCCCGCGCAGGGCACGGGGGCTTTCCAGTCGGAGGCGCGTCTTGGGAGTTGCGCTTCGGAGTTACGCTTCGTGGTAATTACGCCGCCTGATGGCGCCACTTGCCTTCGTAGCCGGTGCGGACTTCCGCCGCATACGGGGTCGGGCCGACGACAACCTTCACCTCGGTCTGCTTGTGGCGCTCGACCGTGGTCTTCTTGGTACCGCCGTTTTCCTCGCCCCACACCAGGGTGAGTTCGGTGCCGGGCTTGGCATATTCGGCTTCCACCCAGCCGAGCGACAGCATCTTGCGCTCGTTGAAGGAATAGCCCGAGAACATCGAAGCGCCGGCCATCTTGCCGCCCTTCGCCATCACGGCGTCGTAGGACGACGAGGCATAGTTCGACAGCGGCAGGTCGATGAACTTGAAGTTCTCGCCATGCGGCGCGAACATCGACGCGTTGATGCGATTCACGTCGTCGTTGTCCCAGGCGAAGGTCACCTTCTTGCGGTGGTTCTTGCCTTCCATTGCCTTCAGCGCGTCCGAGCCGATGAAGTCGTGGTCGAACTTGGTGAAGGTGTTGTAGCCGAGTTCATACGGGGTCGTGTAATAGTCCTCGATGTTCTTCGACACGAACGAACCGCCGAGGCCGGCAACCGCTTCGTAGCTCGTCTCTGGCAGCCACTCGCGATAGGCCTTCAGCTTGTCACCGGAATAGATCGCCGGCACCGGCGAGGGGATCCAGCCCGATTCAAGCGTGTTGGTCGCATAGGCGCGGGCGCCGACCGGCACAATGCCGAAATCCTTGCCGGCTTCGAGGATGGCGTTGCGAACTTCGTCGCCCTCGGCATACGGACCCCAGATTTCGAGACCGGGCGCGCCAGCCATGCCGTGACGCAGTGCACGGATCTTGCGGCCGGCCATGGTCACGTAGCCCATGTTGAAGAACTTGATGTCCGGGAAGGTGCCGCCGGTCAGCTTCTTGATCACGCCTTCGGCGTTCGGGCCCTGAATCTGATAGCGATAATAGCTGCGGGTCACCGGCTTGCCCATCGGGCGCGACGGCGAGCGATCGTCGTATTCGGTCTGCACATCGAAGCCGCCGGTCTTGGCATGGAATTCGATCCAGTTCGCCGCCGGGTTACGGCCGACATACACCATCTCGTTTTCGGCGAGATAGAACAGGATGCCGTCGCCGATCACATGACCATAGGGCGTGACCGGAGCGAATTGCTTCGCCTTGTCGACGGTGAAATTCTTGAACGAGTTGGTGGAGAGATAGGACAACAGCTTCACGGTGTCCTTGCCGCGCACGAACAGGTTCACCATGTGGTGCGACTGGTCGAACAGCACGCAGGTCTCGCGCCAGGCGCGCTGCTCGTCGCGCCAGTTGGTGAATTCGGGCGCCACGACCGGATAAACATAGGCGCCGATCTGCGAGTTGCGCATCATCTCGACCGTATTGCCGGCCGCTTTCAACTTCTCTTCCAGGTTCTTGTAAGCCATCTGATGTTCCTCCGAATGATGGTTCGATAACGTTGCGTGGCGGACCGCAAGGCGGCCGGTTGCACGGGCGAGGCGTTTCCGCCTTGGCCCGAGGCCGGCAAATTCGTCTGTGTCTGTATACAAAGGCGCGAAAAGCCGCCGCTCCACCCTCTGCCTGTTTCGTCCCTGTTTGGAAAACTTAGCGTTAGATTTGACGTTTCTTGGCGCTCCGGATGGACTAACCACCCCTCGTGCCTGTATTGTATACAGCATGAATTCCCGGCAATCTCAAGGCCGGGATAAAGCAGGGAGGAATTTGGTGCCGGTCCAGGCAGCCGACAACGAGCGGTCGTCATCGCAGACCGTCAAGGCGCAATTATCGCTGCGCGACCTGATCCTGTCCGGCGAACTGAAGCCGGGGGACCGGATTTCGGAACTGTCGGTCGTCGAACGGCTGGGTATTTCTCGAACCCCGATACGTATGGCGTTGGTACGCCTGGAGGAGGAAGGATTTCTCGAAGCGATACCGTCCGGAGGATTTGCCGTGAAGGCTTTCTCCGAGCGCGACATTCACGACGCGATCGAGATGCGCGGGACGCTAGAAGGGTTCGCGGCGCGGCTCGCGGCCGAACGCGGCGTACGCAACGCTGTCATGCTCGAGATCAAGGATCGGCTGAACCAGCTCGACGAGCTGGTGGGCAGGCCCACTTTGAGCGTCGACGACTTCTCCCAATATGTGGGACTGAATGGGCAATTCCACGCGCTGCTGATCGATGCCGCGGACTCACCCGTGCTCGCACGTCAGATCGATCGTGCGCTCAATCTTCCGTTCGCATCGCCAAGCGGTTTCGTTATGGTTCAGGCCATGCTACCGGAGGCGCGCAAGATTCTGACCATCGCCCAGGACCATCATCATTGCGTCGTGCGCGCGATCGAGGAACGCGAAGGCGCGCGCGCCGAAGCCTTGATGCGCGAACATGCGCGGCTGGCGCATCGCAATCTGCAACTTGCCTTCCGCAATCAGGGCACCCGCGATCTGGTGCCCGGCGCCGTGCTTATCAGAAAGCCGGCGCCGGCGCGCTACTGACTTCAACAAAACACGCAAACCAAAAGAATGGGAGTGAACGCTTCATGACGCAACGTACAAGGCCGCCTTTCCGCGCCGACCAGGTCGGCAGCTTCCTGCGCCCCGAGCGCCTGAAGGAGGCGCGCGCCAAGCGTGACAAGGGCGAGATCACCGCTGCGCAGCTCAAGGCGGTGGAGGACGAGGAGATCAAGAAGGTCATCAAGCAGCAAGAAGACGTCGGCATGCAGCTCGCTACCGACGGTGAGTTCCGGCGCACGTTCTGGCATTTCGACTTTCTCGGCGGCATGACGGGCATCGACCTGTATGACCACTCGCAGGGCATCCAGTTTCAGGGCGCCGAGACCAAGGCCTGGGACATCCGCACCGTCGGCAAGATCGATTTCCCGGACGATCATCCGTTTCTCGATCATTTCCGCTTTCTGAAGGCCAACACCAAGGTCATGCCGAAGATGACGATCCCGTCGCCGACGGTGGCGCATTTCCGTGGCGGACGAGTCAAGATCAGCAAGGAGGTCTATCCGGACCTCGACGTATTCTATGAAGACCTGGGTAAGGCCTATGCGAAGGCGGTCAGGGCGTTCTACGACGCCGGCTGCCGCTATCTGCAATTCGACGAC
This sequence comes from Pseudomonadota bacterium, assembly GCA_023430245.1. GTDB lineage: Bacteria > Pseudomonadota > Alphaproteobacteria > Rhizobiales > Xanthobacteraceae > Pseudorhodoplanes. The sequence goes on along the minus strand of JAEZBA010000702.1, from coordinate 2,123 downwards.
ACGGTCTGGGCCTATCTCTGCTCGGAAGCGGAATTGGCGAAATCCCGCGAGCGCGGCGACAAGACCGATGATCTGCAGCAGAAATATCGCGACATGATCAATCTGGCGGTGAAGGACAAGCCGGCCGACATGACGATTACCATGCATGCCTGCCGCGGCAATTTCCGCTCCACCTTCATCTCCTCGGGCGGCTACGAGCCGGTGGCGAAGGTGCTGCTGGGAGAGGTGAATTTCGACGGCTATTTCCTGGAATACGATTCCGACCGCGCCGGCGGCTTCGAACCCCTGCGATTCCTGCCCAAGGGCGAGAAGCAGGTGGTTCTTGGGCTGATCACCTCCAAGAGCGGCACCCTGGAAAGCAAGGACGAGGTGAAGCGCCGCATCGACGAGGCGACGAAATTCGGGCCGTTGGAGCAATTCTGCCTGTCGCCGCAATGCGGCTTCGCCTCGACCGAGGAGGGCAACATCCTCACCGAGGACCAGCAATGGGCCAAGATGCGGGAAATCGTCGAATTGGCCGACGAGGTGTGGGGCAAGTAGCCGCGGCTGCGCACAGGTAGTCACGATCCGAGCCGGGCGGCTCCTGCCGTCCGGCGCGTCCTTCGTATTACGAAATGCTAACCTCACCGCGCGCGGCAGCGGGAGGCAACGATCCCAAAGGCTTGCAGCGGGTGGGTTAACCTCCCTGGCGCGGCGATCGAGTTTTAGAGCTTGAAGCCGCCGGTCGGATCGGGAAGAATCCCCCCATAAATCAATAAGGGCCTTTAAGGGAGGAACCCATGTTACGAAACCTGACCGGCATGCTTGCGGCGGGTGCAGCGGCTCTGTCGCTGCTCGCAAGCCCGCAAGCGATGGCGCAGTCCGGCGAGCCGATCAAGATCGGACTCGGCATTGCAATGACCGGCGGTCTCGCCGGCCCCGGCAAGCAGGCGCTGCTCGGCGTAAAAATCTGGGAAGATCAGATCAACAAGAAGGGCGGATTGCTCGGCCGTCCGGTGCGGGTCATCGCCTATGACGATCAGACCAACGCCTCGACCGTGCCCGGCATCTACACCAAGCTGAACGACGTCGACAAAGTCGACCTAATCCTTGGACCTTATGCCACCAACATGATCGCACCGGCGATGCCGGTCGTCATGCAGAAGGGCAAGACAATCATCGGCCTGTTCGGTCTCGCAGTAAACAGCGAATTCAACTACCCGAAATACTTCGCGATGATCCCGACGGGTCAGAATACCAAACCGTCCTTCACCGAAGGCTTCTTCGACGTCGCTGCCAAGAACAAGATCCAGACCGTGGCGCTGGTGGCCGCCGACGCTGAATTTGCGAATAATGCCTGCGAGGGCGCGCGGACGAACGCAAAGAAGCACAACATCAAGGTGGTCTACGACCGCAAATATCCGCCGGCCACCACCGACTTCACGCCGATCGTGCGCGCGATCCAGGCGGCGAATCCGGAAGCCGTCGTCATCTGCTCCTATCCGCCGGACTCCGTCGGCATGGTGCGCGCGGTCAACGAAATCGGCTTCAAGCCGAAGATGATCGGCGGCTCCATGGTCGGACTGCAGATCACGGCGATCAAGACCCAGCTCGGGCCGCTCCTGAATGGCTGGATCAACTATGAAACCTGGGCGCCGACCAAGCACTTCCTCACCCCGGATGCTCAAGCCTTCCTGAAGGAATATCAGGCGCGCGCCAAGGCCGAGGGCGTCGATCCGCTCGGCTATTATCTCGGTACCTGGGGCTATGCCTATGCCGAACTGCTCGGCAAGGCGGTCGAAGGCGCCAAGAGCCTGAACGACGACAAGATCGCCGAGTATCTTCGCCAGAACACCATCAACACCATCATGGGTCCGGTGAAGTTCGGCAAGAACGGCGAGTGGACCGAGTCCGGGATGATGCAGGTCCAGTACAAGGGCATCAAGGGCAACGACATGGAGCAGTTCCGCGGTCTCGATACCCAGGTCATTCTGACGCCGGATCAGCACAAGACCGGTGAAGCGGTGCTGCCGTTCGAAAAGGCGCAGCAGCAGTAACGCGCTGACGGTTGAAACCATCGCGGCGCCGTGCGAGCCATCGTGCGGCGCCGTTTTTTTCCAAATTCCTGCGTTCAAGGTCTCTCG
>JAEZBA010000699.1 GCA_023430245.1 Pseudomonadota bacterium | reverse complement strand
GCGCCGATCACCGCGCCGCCTACCGCTCCCAGAATCACCACCAGCCAGGGCGGCGTCTGCCACATCAGCAGCAGCAGGAAGGCCGCGCAGGCCAGCGCGAAATCCGCGCCACTGAGGATGCCGGCGGTCCAGACCGGATCATAGAGCGCGGCGAGCAACAGCCCGACCACCGCCGCGTTGACGCCACCGAGGATCGATTGCGCGCGCGGATGACGGCGCAACTGGTCCCAGAACGGCAACACGCCGATCACCAGCAGGAAGGACGGCAGGAAGATTGCGACGGTGGCCAGCGCCGCACCGGCCCATCCGTTCGGCTGCGGCCCCATGATCGCGCCGAGATAGGCGGCGAAGGTGAATAGCGGACCGGGGACCGCCTGTGCCGCGCCATAGCCCGCGAGGAAGGCATCGTTCGTCACCCAGCCCGGCGGTACGACCGCGGCCTGCAACAGCGGCAGCACCACATGGCCGCCGCCGAACACCAGCGATCCGGCGCGGTAGAAGGCCTCGAACAATTGAAGGCTTTGCGAGGGGAATGCGGCCGCGAGCAGCGGCAGGCCGACCAGCAGAACGAAGAAGATCGCGAGCAGGACGATCCCGACGCTGCGGCTCATCGTACGCGGTAGCGCGGCATCATCCGCCGGCTGGCGGTTGTGAAGGAAGATCAGGCCCGCCACGCCGCCGAACACGATTGCGGCGATCTGGCCCAAAGCGGACGGGATGGCGATCACAATGACGGTGGCGATCACCGCAAAGGTGGCGCGTTCGCGGTCCGGTGCCAGCGAGCGCATCATGCCGAGCACCGCCTGGGCGACCACTGCGACCGCGACCACCTTCAGACCATGCAGCCAGCCGCTGCCGAGCGCACCGCCAAAGGCTGTGACGCCATAGGCGAACAGAACCATGGCAATCGCCGACGGTGCGGTGAAGCCAAGCCACGCCGCGAACGCCCCGGCATAGCTTGCGCGCATCATGCCGACCGCAATGCCGACCTGGCTCGAGGCAGGCCCCGGCAGGAACTGGCAGAGCGCCACCAGGTCGGCATAGGTCTTTTCGTCAAACCACTTGCGGTGTGCGACGAACTCGGTCCGGAAATAGCCGAGATGGGCAACCGGTCCGCCAAAGCTGGTCAGGCCGAGCCGCAGGAAAATCAGGAAGACCGACCAGGGGTTGCTCGGGGACGGTATGGCTGAGACGCTATCGCCCCGTGTTTCGTCAGCGGCTGTCATCGGTTTTTGCACATGGCCCCAGGTCATGCGGCACGCAAAGGTTGCCAGCGACCGCAGCCGTACCGAATTTCGGCCGCGTTGTGTAGACGTGGTTCGCGCAGTTGTGCGAAGCGGCTATGACGCTTTGGCCTTTTTCTCCGGCTCTTCCGCTGCGCGATAGACAGCAAGCGCCGCATCGGTGCCGGAACCGGCACGGAAACCCGCTTGCCGCAGGCAGACTTCCAGCGCGGCAAGGCAGGTCAGCACGCTCTCCTTGCGGCAGACATAGCCCATGGTGCCGATGCGCCAGATCTTGCCATGCAGCGGCCCGAACGAGGTGCCGATCTCGATGCCGAAATCGTTCAGCATCATCCCGCGCACCGCATCGCCGTTGACGCCATCGGGAATATAGACACCGGTGACGTTCGGCATCTTGTGGGTCTGATCGCCGAACAGCTTCAGCCCCATTTCGGTTAGGCCTGCGGTGATTGCGTTGCTCGCAAGCCGGTGCCGCGCGAAGCAGGCGTCCAGCCCTTCGGCGAGCACGATGCGGATCGACTCGCGCGCGGCATAGAGCATCGAGGTCGCTTCGGTGTGATGGTTGAGCCGCATCTCGCTCCAGTAATCCATGATCATGCCTAGATCGAAATAATTGGACTGGATCGCCGGGCCATCGCCATCCACGAAATCGGCCGGGCGGATGCCGCCCTCGACATGCCGCCTGCGCTTCACCACCTCGACGACGCGTTCGTTGACGGTAATCGGCGAGGAGCCGGGCGGACCGGACAGACACTTCTGCAGACCGGACGACGCCGCATCGACCTGCCAATCGTCGATCGCGACATTCATGCCGCCGAGCGAGGCGGTGGCGTCGGTATAGAGCAGCACATCGTGCTTGCGGCAGATCGCGCCAAGCTGGTCCAACGGCTGCGCCATGGTGGTCGAGGTGTCGCCATGCACCACCGCGAGCACGCGCGGCTTGTGCTGCTTGATGGCGGCCTCGATCTCCTCCGGCGTGAAGACCGTGCCCCAGTCGCGCTCGATGGTGACGACCTCGCCGCCGCATCGCTTCGATATCTCCGCGAGCAGAAAGCCAAACCGCCCGAACGACGGCACCAGCACCTTGTCGCCGGGCGAGATGATCGACACCAGGATCGCTTCGACGCCCGCGCGCGCGGTGCCGTCGATCAGCAGCGACCATTTGTTTTTCGTCCGATAGAGCTGGCGGATCAGCTCCATCGTCTCGTTCATGTAGGCCGTAAAGGCCGGATCAAATTGCCCAAGCATCGGCATTGACATGGCGCGCAGGACGCGCGGGTCGACGCCGACGGGGCCGGGACCCATCAGCAGACGGGGCGGGGGATTGAGGTCGGAGAAGAGGGTTGTCATTCGATGATTGCTCACGCTGCTGCCGCGCCACGCGGCTTGGCATAGTCCGACTTCGCGCGCGGTACGTAATCTCCTGCACCGAGCGTGCCAACGAGCTTGCCGTCGCGCACGACGAACTTGCCGCGCACCATGGTTGAGACCGGCCAGCCCTTCACCTTGATGCCTTCATATGGCGTGTAATCCGAGCCGCCATGCATCAGCGACTGCGAGATCGTCTCCTCGCGCTCCGGGTCCCAGATCGCGATATCGGCATCGGCTCCGACCGCGATCGTGCCTTTCTTCGGATAGAGGCCGTAGGTCTTGGCGTGATTGGTCGCGGTCAGTGCCACGAACTCGTTTAGCGAGATGCGCCCCCTGCTAACCCCTTCGGAAAACAGGATTGGCAGGCGCGTCTCGACGCCAGGAATGCCGTTCGGCACCCAGCGGAAGCTTGTGCGGCCTTTCGGCGTCAGCTTGCCCTTGGGGTCGTCGTAGCGGAACGGGCAATGGTCGGACGAGAACAGCGAGAACACGCCCTGCTGCATGCCCTGCCAGCAGGCTTGCTGGCTGGCTTCGTCGCGCGGCGGTGGCGAACAGACATATTTGGTCCCCTCCATGTTGAGGCCCTCCATGTCTTTCGCGGTCAGCACCAGATATTGCGGGCAGGTCTCGCCATAGACCTTGAGCCCGCGTTGCTGCGCGCGCCGGATCTCCTCCATCGCTTCGCCGTTCGAGACATGCACGATCATAATCGGCACATCGATGAGCTCGGCGAGCGAGATCGCACGATACGTCGCTTCGCGCTCGACCGGGATCGGCCGCGAGGTGGCGTGATGATGCGGCTCGGTCTTGCCGGCGCGCTCCAGCCGGTCGGTCAGGAAGCGGATCGCGTCGTAATTCTCGGCATGGATCATGACCAGCGCGCCGGTGTCGCGCGCGACGCTCATGACGTTCAGCATCTCGATGTCGGAGAGCGCCAGTCCTTCATAGGTCATGAACACCTTGAAGGAGGTATAGCCGTCATGCACCAGCGCCGGCAGTTCTTGGCCGAGGACCGCGTCGGTTGCGTCGGCAATGATGAGGTGAAACGACACGTCGATATAGCACTGGCCGTCGGCTTTCTTGTGATAGTCGGTGACCACCTCGCGCAGCGATTGCCCCTTCTGCTGCATGGCGAAGGGCAGCACCATGGTGTTGCCGCCGAACGCCGCCGAGCGCGTCGCCGAGGCAAAGTCGTCGGCCATCACGATGTCCGGACCGGATGGCTGGGAGATATGGACGTGGCTGTCGATCCCTCCCGGCAGCACCAGCTTGCCGGTGGCGTCGACGATCTCGTCCGCCGTGCCGAGATCGGCGCCGAGCGCCGCGATGCGGCCGTCCTTGATGCCGATGTCGCAGGCGAAGGTGTCGGAGGCGGTCGCAATCGTGCCGCCGCGGATGATGGTGTCAAACGTCATGGTGCAATCCCGATTGCACCCGTTCTAGAGCATGACGCCGAAAAGTGGGAAGCGGTTTTCGGCCGGCGTCATGCTCCGGCGCCGAGCGGAGCGGCGGCAGGGATCATGCGATCACGCGGCTCAGACGGTCTAGCGCTTGGCGGCGCTGGTCTCGGCGAGCCTCGACCGTCCGGCCTTGCTCCTGTCAGTCGGCGCGCGATCGGCGATCTTGGCGGGCTGCCGGGATTTGGCCGCGGGCTTTTCGGCGACCTTTGCGACCGCCGGCTTGGTCTTGCCGCCCCGGCCCTTGGCCAGCAGCTTGCCGCGCTTCGCCTTGGCGGCGGCGGCAATCTGCGCCTTCTTGGCAGCGGCGGCCTTGGCTGCGGCAATACGCGCCGCCACGATCACCTTTGCCACCGGCGGTTCGAGCTGGACCGCCAGTTTCGCAGGCTCGGCCTCCCGCGACAGATCGGCGACGCCTTCGCAAGGCGCACGCGATGGCAGGTTCACCGCCAGTTCGATCTGGTTTTCCTCGGTCCATTTCTCCGGCTCGTGCCCGGTAATGGACTTGACGTATTGCCGCGTCTCCTGCGGCAGGTTGCCCCGGCGTGCCAGCCAGTCCATCACGCGTCGCGCGCCACCGTTATAGGCAGCGGCCGCGAGGCCGAGATTGCCGAAGGTCTCGACATGCTCCTTCAGGAAGCGCGCCGAATGCGGCAGGGCATCGAGCGCATCGAAGGGATCGCGCAGGCCTCGTTCGGCGGCAACCGCCGGGATGAATTGCGCAACGCCCTGCGCGCCGGCATGACTGACCGCACGCTGCTTGAACTTGCTCTCCTGCCAGATCAGCCGCGCGAAGAATCCGGCCGGGATGCCGTGGGCCTGCGCGGCGGAGGCCAGGGTATGGCAAAGCGATTCCAGCGGCACGTCGGGCGGCGCCACCGGGGGACCTTCCGGCTCGCGCAAGGCGGCCAGTTCGGCCTCGATCAATTCGCTTGGAACCGGGTCCAGCGGCACCCGCAAATCCACGTCGGCCGGGGCCGGCATGTCGAAAATTCGGGTTTGGCTGAAGCTTGGTTCGGTACCGGTGCGCCAGTTTTCAATGGGAATGGCTTCCGAGCCGATATTTGTCGTTCCGGCGATCAGCGCGGCGCTGACGATCGTGAGCGCAAGTTTCATGCGCGCAAAATCTCCCCCGGCCGCGCGCAAGGCTAAAGGGCCGGCGCGCAGCTCCACCTGATTGTCGTCTGAGGTGTCCCCTCGATGAAGTTTTGGTGATGCTGGGGAAAGCGGACACTTTTGTGAAAATGATGCGTTCCTGAGAAGGTCTTATCGCGGAGCTGGAACCAACTCGCGGCTGCTTTTTCGCCGCAATCCTAACTGGCCGCGCGGCGCTCGTGTGCCGAGCGTCCTGCGATATCGGCATATTCCGCAATCGGTTGCGGGCGGCCAATGAGATATCCCTGCATCTCGTCGCAACCTTCGCTGCGAAGGATCGTCAGCTGCGCCTGGGTCTCGACCCCCTCTGCGACCGTGGTGAGATCGAGGCTTTGTCCGAGCCCCAGCACCGCGCGTACGATCGCGCCAATATTCATACCACTTCCGCGAATCGTTCGGGTGGCAGAAGAACTCGATCTCCATCTGCTCGAACTCGCGGCTGCGGAAGGTGAA
>JAEZBA010000691.1 GCA_023430245.1 Pseudomonadota bacterium | reverse complement strand
GTGCACGGCTGGGTGGTACTCGACAAGCCGATCGGCATGACCTCGACCCACGCGGTCGCCGTGGTCCGCCGCCTGTTCACCGCGAAGCGCGGAGGACATGCCGGCACGCTCGATCCGCTGGCCACCGGCTGTCTGCCGATCGCGCTTGGCGAGGCGACGAAAACGGTGCCGTTCATCATGGATTCGACCAAGACCTACCGCTTCACCGTGCGCTGGGGCGAAGAGCGCGACACCGACGATTCGGAGGGCCGCGTGGTCGAAGTGAGCGACGCCCGGCCGACCGCCGAACAGATCCGGGCGATCCTCCCCTCCTTCCTGGGCATGATCCAGCAGACCCCGCCCCGCTTCTCCGCCATCAAGATCGACGGCGAGCGCGCCTATGACATTGCCCGTGACGGCGAGGTGGTCGAGATGCAGCCGCGCGAGGTCGAAATCGACCGGCTGGAGCTGGTGGAAAGCCCAGACCCGGACCATTCGGTATTCGAGACCGATTGCGGCAAAGGTACCTATGTAAGGGCGCTGGCGCGCGATTTCGGCCGTCTTCTGGGCTGCAAGGGCCATGTTTCGGCGCTGCGGCGGACCTCGGTCGGCCCCTTTGGCGAGGCCGAAATGATTTCGCTGGAACAACTGCAGGCTTTATGCGATAGAGCCGCCGCCGGCGAGGCAAGCCTCGCCGACGCGTTATGGCCTGTTGAGACCGCGCTGGACGACATCCCGGCGCTGGCCGTCAGCAGGTCCGATGCGGCAAGGCTCCAGAGAGGCCAGGCCGTCATCCTGCGCGGACGGGACGCTCCCATCCTTGAGGGCCTGGTCTACGTCACGGTTGCGGGCGATCTGATCGCCCTTGCCGAGACCGGTCAGGGCCAGATCGTTCCCAAGCGCGTGTTCAACCTCGCCGGCCTGACTGGCAGCGCCGGCAAAGAAAAAGGCACCTGACGATGTCGATCGAAGCCGGCCGCAAGGCCGAAGTCATCAAGACGTTTGCACGCAAGTCCGGCGACACCGGTTCGCGGGAAGTCCAGGTTGCGATCCTGTCCGAGCGGATCAACAACCTGACCAATCACTTCAAGACCCACACCAAGGACAACCACTCCCGCCGCGGGCTGCTCAAGCTCGTGTCGCTGCGCCGCCAATTGCTCGACTACGTCAAGCGCAAGGACGAGGCGCGCTACAAGGAACTGATCGAGCGGCTCAATATCCGCCGCTGATTGCTGCCGCACCCATTGTGCGGAAAAGGCATGACCCCGAAAGCGCAAAGCGGTTTCGGACAAGGGCATGCTCCAAGGAGCACGATGCCGAAAAGCGTGAAGCGGTTTTCGGACGACATCGTGCTCACCTGTCGCGGACGCATTGTGGCGTCCGCTTATTTGAGCGAACGCGAAGCATCGCGTTCTTTTACGACCGGTAGCGAAATCTGCCGGACCCCGAGCGGTGACAATACGGATTGGCCCGCTCGCATCCCGGAGGGATGAGCCATGGCAGGATCGCCGGATATTGCCGCCTGAGCGCGCCCGATACCGCGCCGGCAATATCTCGCCGTCTTGCACATGGCTTTTTCCCTCAGTCCGAACCGATGAGAGAAAAGCAAAATGTTCGAAAAGCATACCGTTGAACTCGACTGGGGCGGGCGCAAGCTCACCCTCGAGACCGGCAAGGTCGCGCGCCAGGCCGATGGCGCCGTCGTCGCCACCTATGGCGAAACCACCGTGCTCGCGACCGTGGTCGCGGCCAAGGCGCCCCGCGAAGGCGTCGATTTTCTGCCGCTGACCGTCGACTACCAGGAAAAGTATTACGCCGCCGGCCGCATTCCCGGCGGTTATTTCAAGCGTGAAGGCCGTCCGACCGAAAAAGAGACGCTGGTCTCGCGCCTGATCGATCGCCCGATCCGTCCGCTGTTCGCCGACGGCTGGCGCAACGAGACCCAGGTCATCGTCACCACGCTGTCCCATGACATGGAGAACGATCCCGACATCCTCGCGCTGGTCGCCACGTCCGCCGCGCTGACGCTGTCTGGCGTGCCATTCATGGGCCCGATCGGCGCCGCCCGGGTCGGCTTCATCAACGGCGAGTATGTGCTGAACCCGCTGGTCGACGAGATGGCCGACACCGACCTCGATCTCGTGGTCGCCGGCACCGCCGATGCGGTACTGATGGTCGAATCCGAAGCCAAGGAATTGTCGGAAGACGTCATGCTGGGCGCCGTGATGTTCGGCCACCGGCATTTCCAGCCGGTGATTCAGGCGATCATCCAGCTTGCCGAGAAGGCCGCCAAGGAACCGCGCGAGCTGAAGGTCATCGACAATTCCGAGATCGAAAAGGAAATGCTCGGGTTGTTCGAGAAGGACCTGCGGGCGGCTTATTCGATCTCCAAGAAGCAGGATCGCTATGCCGCCGTCGGCGCGGTGAAGGAAAAGATGCTGGCGCATTTCTTTCCGGAAGGTGCCGAGCCGAAATACGACAAGCAGCGTATTGCCGGCGTGTTCAAGGAACTGGAAGCCAAGATCGTTCGCTGGAACATTCTCGACACCTCCAAGCGCATCGATGGACGTGACCTGAGCACTGTGCGTCCGATCGTCTGCGAAGTCGGCGTGCTTCCGCGCACCCACGGTTCGGCGCTGTTCACCCGCGGCGAGACCCAGGCGCTGGTGGTCACCACGCTTGGCACCGGCGAGGACGAGCAGTGGATCGACGCGCTGCAGGGCACCTACAAGGAACACTTCCTGCTGCACTACAACTTCCCGCCTTATTCGGTCGGCGAGACCGGGCGCCTTGGCGGCACCAAGCGCCGCGAAATCGGCCACGGCAAGCTGGCCTGGCGTGCGATCCATCCGGTGCTGCCGGCCAAGCACGACTTCCCCTACACCATCCGCGTCGTCTCGGAAGTGACCGAGTCGAACGGCTCGTCGTCGATGGCGACGGTGTGCGGTTCGTCGCTGGCGCTGATGGATGCCGGTGTGCCGCTGAAGCGGCCGACCGCGGGCATCGCCATGGGCCTGATCCTGGAAGGCGAAAAATACGCCGTTCTCTCGGACATTCTCGGCGACGAGGATCATCTCGGCGACATGGACTTCAAGGTCGCCGGCACCGAAGCCGGCATCACCTCGCTGCAGATGGACATCAAGATCGCCGGCATCACCGAGCAGATCATGAAGACCGCGCTTGCCCAGGCCAAGGACGGTCGCGTCCACATCCTCGGTGAGATGGCCAAGGCCCTGACCGCGGCGCGCGCCGAACTCGGCGAACACGCTCCGCGCATCGAGACCCTGAAGATCCCGGTCGACAAGATCCGCGAAGTGATCGGCACCGGCGGCAAGGTGATCCGCGAGATCGTGGAAAAGACC
>JAEZBA010000658.1 GCA_023430245.1 Pseudomonadota bacterium | reverse complement strand
ATCGGCGACGTGGTGGCCGGAGCGATCGTCGAATTCTTCAAGGAAAAGAATAATCGGGAGGCGCTCCATCGTCTGCTCGAACAGATTACCGTCGACCCGATGCAAAAGGCGAAGTCCGACTCCGCGATTTCCGGCAAGACCGTTGTGTTCACCGGCTCGCTGGAAAAGATGACCCGCAACGAGGCCAAGGCGCAGGCCGAGCGGCTCGGTGCCAAGGTGGCGGGATCGGTCTCCAAGAAAACCGATTACGTGGTGGCCGGTCCGGGCGCCGGCTCGAAGCTCGCCGAAGCGCAAAAGCACGGCGTAACCGTCCTCACCGAAGACGAATGGCTGGCCATGGCGGGACAGTAATCGTTCGCCAGCGGATCACTGCGGCGTGATCTACGAAGCCGCATGGCTGCCGCCTGCGTTTCGCGGGACCAGCAGCCTTCGGGTGTTCCTATGTCTATTGGAATGACACAGGAGTGCTCCTCATGTTGAAGCCCTACATAGCGATAGCGACCATGCTGGTGGCCGCCGCTGCACTGACTCCCGTCTCCCATGCGTATGCACAGGGAGGAGGTATCCGCATCAGCCCGGCGCGCGTCGCCGCAATCCATCAGTGCAGTGTCGCCTCGCAGCCATACGTCGAGACGGTATATAGCTCGCTGGAATTCGAGCTTTATCGCGCCTGCATGGCCCGGCACGATCAGGTGGAGTGATCACGCCGGCGGGCGCTGAGGCTGGCTGCGTTTGCCGAGAAATACGTAGAAGGACAGCGTCGCTGCGGCAGACAAGACGCCCATCGCGATCGCAAGCGGCATCGCCGTGGTTGCGGTAGCGACGATGTGGCTCATGCCCTGCGCCGCCACCGCGCCGGTCGACATTTGCAGGAAGCCGGTGATGCCTGACGCAGTGCCTGCCGCCTGGGGCCGTACGCTCACCGCACCTGCCACGCAATTCGGCAGGAAGATTCCGTTGCCGACCGAAATTGCAAGCTGCGGCACGAAGATCGTCCACGGCCCGCCATCCGGAAACGCCGCGACGGTCGCGATCGTCAGTACCGAACCGATCAGGAGCAGCGCCAGTCCGATCTCGATCATGCGGTCGATCCCGTAGCGCTGCGAAGTACGCGACGTGATGAAATTGCCGAGCATGAAGCCGCCGGAGGTCGCGATAAACCAGACGCCGTATTCCGCCGAGGTGCGGCCCATGATGTTGATCACGACAAAGGGGCCGCCGCCGAGAAAGGCGAAGAAGGTCGCGGTGCCGATTGCACACACCAACACATAGCCGACGAACTTCCGGTTCGCGAGCAATTCGCGACTCTCTCCCAGGATGAATCGCACGCCGCCGCCGGTGATGTGATCGGGCCGCGTTTCGGGCAGCGTCGCGAACGCCCAGGCCAGCACCGCGGCCGCCATCACGCCGGTGAGAACGAACGTATATTCCCAGCCGAAATGGGTATCGAGCAGGCCGCCGATCAGCGGTGCCGCCATCGGCGCCAGCACCATAACGGTGGTGACCAGACCGATCATGGCGGCGGCGCGGTCTCGTGAATACAGGTCGCGGATGATGGCGCGGCCGATCACGAGTCCGGCGGAAGCGCCCAGCGCCTGCAGCGTCCGGAATACGATCAGCATGCCGATCGAGGTCGAGAAGACAGCTGCCACGCTCGCTGCGGCGGTGATGAACAGGCCGGCCAGCAACACTGGCTTGCGGCCGAAGCGATCCGAGAGCGGCCCAAGCAGGAGTTGCGATACTGCGAGTCCGAACAGATAGAGTGAGAGCGTCAGCTGCACGGTCTCGACGTTGGTATCGAACAGCACCACCAGACCGGGCGTGGCCGGCACGAGGATATTGAGCGAGACCGGGCCGATGGCGCTCATCGCCATCAGCAGCACGATCAGGCCGAACGGCGCCGGGCGCTGATCGGAAGCCGCCTCGGATTTCGGCGTTGGCGCATCCACGGAGGAACAGACTCTATTGGTTGAGGAGCGGGCGGGTCGCGTTGGCGAGCCAGTTCGCCGTGTCCTTATCAACTAGCGGCGCAACCGTCTCTGCGACGCGCGCATGGTAGCTATCGAGCCAGGCGATCTCCTCCGCCGTCATCAGGCTGACATCGATCAGCCGGGCGTCGATCGGCGCCAGGGTGATGGTTTCGAAGGCATTCATCGGCTTCTCGGCGCCAGGGATGGGTGGCGCCTCGACCACCAGCACCAGGTTTTCGATCCGGATCCCGAATGCGCCTTCCTTGTAATAGCCGGGTTCGTTCGAGAGGATCATGCCGCGCTTGAGCGGCACCGTCCCAAGCTTGGAAATCCGGGCCGGGCCCTCATGCACCGAGAGATAGCTGCCCACACCGTGACCGGTTCCGTGGTCGAAATCGACGCCGGCCTGCCACAGGAACTGGCGCGCCAGCGTGTCGAGCTGGGCCCCGGAAATCCCGTCGGGAAACACCGCGCGTGCGATCGCGATATGGCCCCTCAGCACCTGGGTGAAGCGCGTGCGCATCTCGGCCGTCGGCGTGCCAACGGCAACTGTGCGGGTGATGTCGGTGGTGCCGTCCTCGTACTGGCCGCCGGAATCGATCAGGAACAGCTCGCCGGGAGAAATCGTGCGGTTGGTCGCGCGCGTCACGCGGTAGTGCACGAT
>JAEZBA010000626.1 GCA_023430245.1 Pseudomonadota bacterium | reverse complement strand
GAAGTCGACATCGGCACGGCGCAGCCGCTCGCTGGAATGCAGGTCACTGCGATTCACGTGAAGCACGATGACCGCGCCGGTCCCTGCCTCGCCTACCGGATCGAGAGCGAAGCCAAGACGCTGTGCTATTCCGGCGATACCGAATGGACTGACGCACTCATCGACGCCGCGCGCGGCGCCGACCTCTTCATCTGCGAATGCTACATGTACGAAAAGTTGCGCAAGTCGCACATGACGCTGACCGTGTTGCGGCAGCACCTGCCGGCGATCGGCGCAAAGCGTGTCATCCTTACGCATCTGAGCGAGGATATGCTGGCGCATCTGGCCGATGTGGAGCTTGAATGCGCGGTGGATGGGCTGGTCGTCCACATCTGAGGACTCAAAAATTCTCCACCCAAGGCCGCAATTCGACCTCGGTGGACCATGCGCTACGCGGCTGGCGCAGCACATCGAGATAGGTCTGCGCGATGGCGTCTGGATCGAGCAGCGAATCCGGCTTGTCATCCGGGACCGGCCGGCGCTTGGACCGGATGCCGCCATCGATCACGAAATGCGCGACATGGATGCCCTGCGGCTGCAATTCGCGCGCAATGCTTTGCGATAGTCCGCGCAAGGCGAATTTGCCCATCGCGAACGGCGCCGATTTTGCGTAGCCCTTCACGCTCGCCGACGCGCCGGTGAAAAAGATGGCGCCATGTCTGTTCGGCAGCATACGTTTGGCTGCGGCTTGCGCGACCAGGAACGCGCCGAAGGCGGACACCGCGATCGTCTTTTCGACATCCGCCGGAACAAGTTCGGTGAATGCGCCACGGGTGCGGAAGCTCGCATTGTAGATCGCGACATCGGGCGCGCCGAGCGCAGCTTCGACAGCGGTGAATAGCCTCGCGACCTGATCTTCCTGAGAGGCGTCGCAGGCAAACGCCTTCGCGCCGGTTTCAGCGGCCAGACCGGCGAGGTCGTCAGGCGAGCGCGCGGCCAGCGCGATTCTGAGCCCGGCCTTTGCAAGCAGCCGCGCGAGCGATGCGCTCAGGCCGGATCCAGCGCCGACGATCAGGACGGTGCGATAGGTCGGCGCGGACATGAGCGATCTCCTGCGAGGTCTCGGGGCCGCGAAGGATGATGGCCCGGATCAGACTCTGCAAGCCGAATGCGCGCCGGCCGGTGCACCCGGTCAGGCGTTGTGCACCTGCTCGCTGCCGCGATGGTGCAGGGTCTTGGCGAGCGCGGAGCGATCGAGGTGGGTACCGTCGTCGCCCTCGATCAGAAGCGCGACCCGTCCAGTCGCTTTGAGATGCTGGGCGAAGCTCACCGCCTCGTCCATCGACGCGCATTCTTTAAAGAGATGACGGCCCTTGTCGAGCGGGCTCAGCGTCTCGGAACCAGCGGGCCCTGAATAGACACGGTACATGGGGTGCCTCCGTTTCTGGTGTTGCCAGAAGATGTCAACGCGAACGGAGCCGAAGCGTTCCTCACATCCGGAACACCCCGAACTTGGTCTCCTCCACCGGCGCATTCAGCGCCGCGGATAAGGCAAGCGACAGCACCCGGCGCGTCTCGCCGGGCAGGATGATGCCATCGTCCCAGAGCCGCGCCGTGGCATAATACGGGCTGCCCTCGCGCTCATATTGTTCGCGGATCGGCTGCTTGAACTCCTCCTCCTCGACCTCGCTCCAGGTCTTGCCGCCGGTCTCGATATTGTCGCGTCGCACGGTTGCGAGCACCGAGGCCGCCTGCTCGCCGCCCATCACCGAGATGCGCGCATTCGGCCAGGTGAACAGGAAGCGCGGGCCATAGGCGCGGCCGCACATGCCGTAATTGCCGGCGCCGAACGAGCCGCCGACGATCAGGGTGATCTTGGGCACGCGTGCGTTGGCCACCGCCATCACCATCTTGGCGCCGTCCTTGGCGATGCCGCCGGCCTCGTAATCGCGCCCGACCATGAAGCCGACGATGTTCTGCAGGAACAGGAGCGGGATGCGGCGCTGGCAGCACAGTTCGATGAAATGCGCGGCCTTCAGCGCGCTCTCCGAATAGAGGATGCCGTTATTGCCGATGATCCCGACCGGCATGCCGGACAGATGCGCAAAGCCGGTGACCAGCGTAGTACCATAAAGCTTCTTGAACTCGTCGAATTCGGAAGCGTCGACAATGCGGGCGATGATCTCGCGCACGTCATATTGCTTCTTGAGATCTGTGGGGACGAGACCCTGCAGCTCGGCTGTGTCATAAAGCGGCTCGCGCGAGGCGATCAGCGGGATGTCGGCGCGCTTGACTGTATTGAGATTGGCAGCGATCCGCCGCGCGATCGCGAGCGCATGCTCGTCATTGCTGGCGAGATGATCGGCGACGCCGGATTTTCGTGTATGCACGTCGGCGCCGCCGAGATCCTCCGCCGACACCACCTCCCCGGTCGCCGCCTTCACCAACGGCGGACCGCCAAGGAAGATCGTGCCCTGGTTCTTGACGATCACCGACTCGTCCGACATCGCGGGCACATAGGCGCCACCCGCGGTGCAGGACCCCATCACCACCGCGATCTGCGGAATGCCGGCGGCCGA
>JAEZBA010000623.1 GCA_023430245.1 Pseudomonadota bacterium | reverse complement strand
CCCATGGCCCGCAGAATGGCAAGCGCCATAAGCCCCACGCCGCCGGCGCCGATCACCACAACCGGTTCCGTTTTCAGCAGGTCGCCGAATTTCTTCAGGGCGCCATAGGCCGTCAGGCCCGAACAGGCGAGCGGCGCGGCCTGCTCGGGCGCCAGATCGCCGTAATCAACGAGACACCGCGGATGAGGCACCAGGAGATGATCGCTGAACCCGCCAGGCCGGAAGGCGCCGACGAATTGCGGCTTGAGACAAAGCTGTTCGTCGCCGCGCCGGCAGACCGCGCAGGAACCGCACCCGATCCAGGGATAGACCAGACGCTCGTCGCCGACACTGACACCGGCGACCTCCGGACCGATCGCGACCACGCGCCCGACATTCTCGTGCCCGAGCGTCAGGGGAAGCTTGAGCCCGCGGTCGGTCAGCCGCATCACCTTGCCGCCGCCAATGTCGTAGACGCCCTCCCAGAAATGGATATCGCTATGGCAAATCCCGGCTGCAGTTACTTGCAGCAAAACTTCGGTGCCCACCGGTACCGGGGTTGGCTGCTCGCGCAGTTGCAGCGGCGCGCCACATTCGCACACTTCGTAGGATCGCATGATCGCTCCCCCATCGGCGAAAAGCTTGCCCGCTCCCGGGCGCCCGTTTGTTTTGTTGCCGTTAACCACTGATACTGCAGGGCTTTTCATAGCACCTCCAACCGGCGCGGCACATTAAACTTCGTCAACCGGCGCGCTTAAAGCCGTGACAGCCGCCAAGCGCTCCGGTATCCCCTTCGGCATGCTGTCACCGGACCAAACATCCCGCGCCGCAGGGGAGCTTTTTGACTCCGGCGCCGCCGCCCTTGAGATCGAGGCAATGGCCTCGGCCTATTCGGGACGCGACCGTGAATTACGCACGGCTGTTGCGCAGTTCATGAAGGGCGAACTGATCCGCGGCCGGGAAAAGGCCGAACAGCTTTTGCTCAAGGAACGCCAGGGGCGCCGTTGCGCCGAGCGGCTTTGTGCGATGCAGGATGAGATCATCCGCCTCCTGTTCGAATTCGCGGGCAAGCATCTTTACCCGTCCGAAAATCCTTCGGAAGCCGAGCGCATGGCGATCGTCGCGACCGGCGGCTACGGACGCGGATTGCTGGCACCGGGCTCCGACATCGATCTCTTGTTCCTGCTGCCCTACAAGCAGACCGCCTGGGGCGAATCTATCGCCGAAGCGATTCTGTATTGCCTATGGGACATGGGGCTCAAGGTCGGGCACGCAACGCGCTCGGTGGATGAATGCGTTCGTCAGGCGAAGGCGGACATGACGATCCGCACTGCTGTTCTGGAATCCCGATTTCTGAACGGCGACCGCGCGCTGTTCGATGAACTCGTGACCCGTTTCGACCACGACGTAGTGCGCAGCACCGGTCCGGAATTCGTCGCAGCCAAACTCGCAGAGCGCGAAGAACGTCTGCGCCGCGCCGGCCAGTCGCGCTATCTGGTCGAGCCCAATGTCAAGGACGGCAAGGGCGGCCTGCGTGATTTGCACACGCTGTTCTGGATCGGAAAGTATGTTTACCGCGTGCGCAATGTCGAGGAACTCGTCGACCATGGCGTGTTCGACAAGGACGAACTGAAACTGTTCCAACGCTGCGAGGAGTTTCTTTGGTCGGTGCGATGTCACCTGCATTTCGTTACCGACCGTCCGGAGGAGCGGCTGTCGTTCGACATCCAGCGCGAGATCGCGGTCAGGCTCGGCTATACTGAACATCCCGGCATGCGCGACGTCGAACGGTTCATGAAGCACTACTTCCTGACCGCCAAGAATGTCGGCGATCTGACCGCCATCCTGTGCGCCGCCCTTGAAGCCAATCACACCAAATCCGCACCGATGCTTGGACGGATGATGGCGCGTCTACGGCCCAATACCGGACGCCGGGCACTTTCCGAGTCAGGCGATTTCATCGTCGACAATAACCGGATCAATATCGTCAGGCCGGACGTCTTCGAGCGCGATCCGGTCAATCTCATCCGGATTTTCTATCTCGCGCAGAAGTACAATCTCGCGTTTCATCCCGACGCGATGCGAACGGCCACACGGTCGCTGTCGCTGATCAACAAGGACGTGCGCGAGAACGCCGAGGCCAACCGGCTCTTTTTTGAGATTCTCACGTCGCGCAACGATGTCGAGACGGTCCTGCGCCGCATGAACGAGGCCGGCGTTCTCGGTGCGTTTGTGCGCGCTTTCGGGCGGGTCGTGGCGATGATGCAATTCAACATGTATCATCACTATACGGTCGACGAACACCTGATCCGCTGCATGGGCGTGATCTCCGAGATTGAAGCCGGCACCAATGAAGAATACGGGCTCGCCAACGAACTGGTGAAGAAACTGCCGCCGCGGCAACGCGCGCTGCTTCGGATCACGTTATTCCTGCACGATATTGCCAAGGGACGTGTGGAGGATCACTCCATCGCCGGCGCGCGGGTGGCGCGGCGTTTCTGTCCGCGTCTTGGTCTCACCAATGCCGAGACCGAAACCGTCGCATGGCTGATCGAGAATCACCTTGTGATGTCCACCGTCGCGCAATCGCGCGATTTGTCCGACCGCAAGACCATCGAGAATTTCGCGGCGATCGCGCAGTCGCTCGATCGGCTGAAGCTGCTGCTGGTGCTGACGACCGCCGACATCCGCGCGGTTGGGCCGGGCGTCTGGAATGGATGGAAGGCGCAGCTGCTTCGTACCCTCTATTATGAAACCGAACCGGCACTGACCGGAGGCTTCTCGGAGGTCAATCGCGAGCGGCGTGTTGCGATGGCGCAGGCGGAATTCCGCGATTCAATGAAGGATTGGCCAGCCCAGGAGGTGGATGGCTATATCGCACGACACTACCCGGCCTATTGGCTCAAGGTCGATCTGCCGCGCAAAGTCGCGCATGCGCATTTCCTGCGCGAGGCCTGGAATTCCGGAAAAACACTGGCAACCCAGGTCTCGTTCGACGCCGCCCGCGGCGTGACGGAGTTGACCGTCATCGCGCCCGATCATCCCCGTCTGCTCTCGATCATCGCCGGCGCCTGCGCCGCGGCGGGCGGCAACATCGTGGATGCGCAGATCTACACCACCACCGATGGACTGGCGCTCGACACCATCTCGCTGACGCGCGAATTCGATCACGACGAGGACGAAGGACGCCGGGCCGGCAGGATCGCCGACACCATCGAGAAAGCCCTGCGGGGCGAAATCAAGATGCCCGAGGTGGTGGCGCGGCGGGCGATCCCGAAAGGGCGGCTCAAGGCCTTCGTGCTCGAGCCGGAAGTCAATATCAACAACGAATGGTCGAACCGCTATACGGTCGTGGAAGTCACTGGCCTCGACCGGCCGGGACTGCTTTATGAACTGACCGCGACCATTTCCAAGCTTTCGCTCAACATCACGTCGGCACATGTCGCGACCTTCGGCGAGCGCGTGGTCGACGTATTCTATGTTACCGATCTGCTGGGCGCCAAAGTCGCGTCGCCAACGCGGCAGGCGGCGATCAAGCGGGCGCTGCTGGCGCTGTTCGCCCGGCCTGCATCGGAGACCTCTACCCGATAGATGCTGCCTATCCGGAGGAATAAGAAAAAGGCGCCGAAG
The DNA here is from genome assembly GCA_023430245.1 of Pseudomonadota bacterium. Taxonomy (GTDB): domain Bacteria; phylum Pseudomonadota; class Alphaproteobacteria; order Rhizobiales; family Xanthobacteraceae; genus Pseudorhodoplanes. The sequence goes on along the minus strand of JAEZBA010000623.1, from coordinate 5,443 downwards.
CATTGCCCCGGCGCCGCAGGATTGCTGCTGCTTGGCAGAGATTTATTTCTTCTTCGGGGCCGGCTTGGCGACCCAGATGCTCTGCCAGGCGTAATACGGCTGCATCATCGCGGCATAGACCAGCTTCTGGCCGGCAGCATTCGGGTTGGACGGTGCTTTGGCCTTCTTCGCCGCGAAAGCAGCGGACGGTGCAGCAGCGAGCACAACGAGAGCGAGCAGTAGAGCGCCTTTGCGCATGGTTTCAATCCCCAGAGTTTGAACCACCGGCAGGTCCGGTGCGTCGGGGATCATGCATAAAACCACGGCCGTGAGAACACGAAAGTCCACTGTTTACAGCCATTCTCACCATTCCACCGAACGCGTCGCCAGCGCGTCACACCCCAAAAAACCGCTGCCTTAACCGCCCCTTAAACTGGGTCCCATAGCGTTGCCTGCCGAACCGCGCGGCGCCCCCGCCGCGGGGTCCGGCGGGGGATGGCTTTGGGACGGCGAAGCAAGTCCGTACGCCGCGAGCCGAAGTTCGATGTCGGCGTTCCCAACCGCGAGTTGCGCGCCGATCCGCAGGACAGGCTTGCCGGCAGCGAAGATCAGGAGCGTCGCGCGAAAAGCGCGCGCGCGCGCAACCGTGCCGCCAAGCCTGCCTCGTCGAAGCCGCAGCACAAGCCCGCCGCAAAGAAGGGGCGGCGGCGCACCATCCTGGGTCGCCTGGTCTATTGGAGCATCGTGCTCGCGCTGTGGGGCACCATCGCCCTGATCGGCCTCGTGGCCTGGGTCGGCGCGCATCTGCCGTCGATCCAATCCCTCGAAGTCCCCAAGCGCCCGCCCTCGATCCAGATTGCGGGCACCGACGGCCGCATTCTGGCCGTCCGCGGCGACAGCGGCGTTTCGGCGAAGCTGAAAGAATTGCCCGCCCACGTGCCGCAGGCCTTCATCGCGATCGAGGACCGCCGGTTCAAGTCGCATTTCGGCGTCGACCCGATCGGCATCGCGCGAGCGGCCGTCGCCAACATCCTGCATCGGGGGGTGTCGCAGGGCGGCTCCACGATCACGCAACAGCTCGCCAAGAACCTGTTCCTGACCCAGGACCGGACCTGGACGCGCAAATTGCAGGAGCTCGTTCTGGCACTGTGGCTGGAGCGCAAATTCACCAAGGACGAGATTCTCGAACTTTATCTGAACCGGGTCTATTTCGGCGCCGGCGCCTATGGAGTCGAGGCTGCGGCGCAGCGTTATTTCGGAAAGCATGCGCGCCACACCACCTTGTCGGAGGCCGCGATGCTGGCGGGGCTGGTCCGCTCGCCGTCGCGCCTTGCGCCGACCCGCAATCCGAACGGAGCCGAACGGCGCGCGCAGGTGGTGATCTCGGCGATGGCGGATGCCGGCTTCATCGGTGACAAGGAAGCCAAGATGGCGATCCTGCAGCCGGCCCACGCGCTCAAGCAGAAAACCACCGGCTCGATCAACTATGTCGCCGATTGGATCATGGACGTGCTCGACGACCTGATCGGCCGGGTGGAGGACGACATCGTGGTCGAGACCACGATCGATCCGGCATTGCAATTGCTGGCCGAACAGGCGCTGTCGGAAGAGCTCGCCATGCGCGGCGGCAAACTCGGCGTCGAACAGGGCGCCGTGCTGTCGATGTCGCCCGATGGCGCGGTGCGGGCGATGGTCGGTGGCAAGGATTATTCGGAAAGCCAGTTCAACCGCGCGGTCGCAGCGAAACGGCAACCCGGCTCGGCGTTCAAACCCTTCGTCTATCTCACCGCACTAGAGCGCGGCCTGACGCCCGACACGGTGCGCGAGGATCGCCCGGTCGTGGTGCGCGGCTGGCGTCCGGAGAACTACACCCGCGAATATTACGGGCCGGTGACGCTGACACAGGCGCTCGCCATGTCGCTCAATACGGTGGCGGTACGCCTGACGCTGGAATTCGGAGCGACCGCGGTGACGCGCACCGCGCACCGGCTCGGCATTGCCTCGAAGCTTGAGCCCAATGCCTCGATCGCGCTGGGCACCTCGGAAGTCTCCGTGCTGGAAATGGCGACGGCGTTCGCCACCTTCGCCAATAACGGCATGGCGATCACGCCGCATGTGGTCGAAAGCATCCGCGGCAAGGACGGCAAAGTCCGCTTCCAGCGACGACCGCAAAGCCTCGGCCAGGTCGTCGAGCCCCGCTATGTCGCGATGATGAATGCGATGATGCAGGAGACGCTGCTGACCGGAACCGGGCGCAAGGCCGATCTCGCCGGACGGCCCGCCGCCGGCAAGACCGGCACCAGCCAGGATTTCCGTGACGGCTGGTTCGTCGGCTACACCGCGCAGCTCGTCACCGCGGTCTGGCTCGGCAACGACGATTCCTCGCCGACCAAGAAGATGACGGGCGGCGGATTGCCGTCGGAAATCTGGGCGCGCTTCATGAAGAAAGCGCATCGCAACGTACCGGTCGCGAGCCTGCCCGGCGTCCATGGCGGCATTGCCACGCCCTTCCCAGGTGCGCCGTCGCAGACCTATGGGCAGGGTGCGCAAGAATCATATCAAGGATCGTATCAGGGCTCTCGTCCGGTGCCGCCAGGTTCCATCCCAGGCCGCGGCGCTCCTGCACCGGCCAGCCGCAATGACGGTATGGACAGCTGGCTGCTCGACCGGCTGTTCGGCCGCAGATAAGTTTAGACCCGCGACGGCGCGAGCCACAGGACCAGCCACAGCAGCAGCACCAGCACAGCCATCGCCAGCACCGCCAGCGCCGCCGGCCAGGCGCCCGACGCGATCGACGCCACCACCCAGGCGCTGAGAATGGCTGCACTCACCTGCGGCGCAAAGCCGAGCAGCGACGACGCCGCCCCGGCGCGCTCCGCCGCACAGGACAGGCCGCCCGCCATCGTCTGCGGAAACAAAAGACCGAACCCGACCAGATTGATGCCGACCGCGATGGTGACCGGGATCACCGAATTCAGATCGAGCGCGACCGCGGCGCAGACCGCCAGCGCACCCGCCAGCATCACCACCGCACCCAGTCCCATGGTCCGGACGATCCCGGTACGGACTACGATCCGGGTCGCGATCATGGTGCCGATCAGATAGCCGACGGCGCTGGCGGAAATCGACAGCGACATCAGGAACGGCGTCAGGCCGTATCGCGTCTGATAGAGGAACGGCATCGATGCGAGCCATGCGATCAGCCCGGTATAGGATGCGGCGCCGATCATCAGATACAGATTGAAGTCGCGGATCCGGATCAGATCGCGATAGCCTTGGAGCATTGACGACAGCGACATTGCCACGTCCGGCTTCTCGGTGAGCGTCTCCGGCAGCTTGCGCACCACCATCATCGTCAGCACGAGACCGAATACGAGCAGCGCGGCGAAGGCCGAGCGCCAGCCGAACATCGCATGCAAGGCGCCGCCGATCAGCGGCGCCGAGACCGGACCGAAGGCCATGACCAGGCCCATCATCGACAATTCCTTGCCGGCGCGCGCGCCGCTGTAGAAATCGCGCACCACGGCGCGCGCCAGCACGATCGCACCGGAGCCGCCAAAGGCCTGCAACACCCGCGCGCCGATCAGCACGTCGATCGACGGCGACAGCAGGCAGATCAGGCTGCCGAGGCAATAGCAGCACAAAGCCACCATCAGGCCGGAGCGCCGGCCATACCAGTCCGAGATCGGGCCGTAGCTGATCTGCCCGAGCGCGAAGCCGACGAGATAGCCCGACAATGTCAGCTGCACCTGCGACGGCGAGACCCCGAAGGCGCGGCCGATGTCCGGCAATGTCGGCAGATACAGATCGGTCGACAGCGGCGCGAGCGCGGTCAATGCTGCGAGCAGCGCGGTGAGCGCGAAGGTATTGGGCTTCAACATCAACGAGTGACGGCGTCTCAACGCCGCGGATGGCGTCTTCCATCGACCGGGACGTCGGGCTCGATCCTTGCCCGCGGCGAGCCATAGCGGTGAAGCTCGGCGCCGTGCATGTCAAGCCACGCTTTTGCACGCCTCACATTCGGGCACAGCCTGTCCACCACACGCCAGAAACGCTGCGAGTGATTCATCTCGACCAGATGGGCGACCTCATGGGCGGCGAGATAATCGAGCACGAAGGGTGGCGCGAGAATGAGCCGCCAGGAATAGGACAGCACCCCGGTGGTGGAGCATGACCCCCAGCGGCTCGACGGATCGCGGATCGAGACCGTCTTCACCGACACGCCGAGCTTTTGAGCCAGCGTGCGGCTGGCCAGTTCGAGATCGGCGCGCGCCTCCCTGCGCAGGAAATCGCCGACCCGCCGGTCGATATGCGGCGCCTCGCCGGCGACGCACAGGCGCAGTTCGCCATCGTCGCCGGCCTCGACCCAGACCGTGCCGCGCTGCCCCTTGCGATGCACGATCCGGTGCGGCTGCCCGCGCACCGGCACCACGCCGCCATGCGCGAACGGTTCGGCCGCGGGCAGGTGATGCAGCCGCGATGCGATCCAGCCGCCGTGCTTCTGCGCGAATTCCCTGGCTTCCTTGAGACAGCCGCGCGGCGGCATGGTCAGCACGACCTCGCGGGTCGCCGCCTGGATGCGCAGCGTGTAGCGGCGCGCCTGCCGGTGCCGGCGCACGCGCACCAGATAGATGTTCTTATCGTGGACGACCTGGATCGCCTTCGGTTCGGTCGGCCGCCGGTAGAGGAGTGCGCGGAGCGGCATGTCAGCCTCAACTGCTTCGGCCTGCGATACTGCCATAGACCGGTTGCCAAACATCCCTTCGGCAAAAAAATAAAACAGACGCTTGCCAATGTGTGAAGCGGCGGAGCGCACACCATATCTTGAATTAAGAAGTGGATAAAGATTCATTTCTTGGCCCGGCTGGCCGCCCTGTGTCTTGAGGCACGAATCATCGCCGCCGCGATGCGTTTCAAGCATCCGGCTTCGGATGGGTGGACGCAAACCGGAAAAAGCCGGTTTACAGGAGAGGGGCGGACGGCGCGCCGACAGACGCAGGGCCGTTCCTGAATGCTGCATCCCGCGCAGACAAGTTTACGCAGTCTGCGCAAACAAGCTGCTGAGACGCAGCCGCCTCTCGGCGCACCGTCCTGGCGGCGTTTTTGTGCGCGGCTCCAGCCAGACCGCACGATCCCCGGGCCACGTTTGCGTGCCCCGGTCACATCGACCGGGGCCGTTCAGCGAGCTCCTCGCACACGGGCCGTAGTACCCGTAGAGCGGTGTCTCGAGGCCCCCCGGTGTCTGCGTGCGAAGCAGACAGCAGGCGCCGCGCCCTGCTCCGCCATCAAGAACGCCTCCGGACGGCGCCCCTCACCGAGCAAGGTGATCGGACTATAGTCATAATAGGAATATTGTCAAATCCCGTATTTCTGCGATTCAGCGCCCGCCGTTCACTGACGCGGGAGGCGCGGATCGTTGATACGGAGCCGCATGTGCCCTCACCGCGTCTTCGCGGCATAAGCC
>JAEZBA010000530.1 GCA_023430245.1 Pseudomonadota bacterium | reverse complement strand
CCGGTGGTGGCGTTGTCCGTGCTGGAAGAATCCGTCGGCCTGATGCTGGAAGCGGGAATTGAGGCCTTGCGTGATAAAGGCCGGCAAATGACCTCGTTGATGATCGACCTGGTCGCTCGCGAATGCGCCGGCTACGGACTTGAGCTTGGAACACCGGAAAATACCGAAGATCGCGGCAACCACGTGATTTACCGCCACCCGGAGGCCTACGCCATCGTGCAGGCGCTGAAGGCGCGCGGCGTCGTCGGTGATTTCCGCAACCCCGACTGTATCCGGCTTGGGATCGCGCCGATCTATCTGTCGTACCAAAATATCTTCGACGCGGTGCAGCATCTGCGCGACGTCATGAATAATCGCGAATATGAGCGCGATTCGTTTCGTGTGCGCGCCGCGGTCACCTGAGGCTCCAGCATGAACGCGCCCTTGCAGATATTCCGCGAGAACGGGAGCCAGGACATCCCGGGCAGCACGCTCGGCTTGCGGCTTGCCGAAATTCGCCGCAGCCGCGGTCTGACGCTGAAAGAGCTGAGCGCGAGCACCGGGATTCCTGTCTCTACGCTGTCCAAGGTTCAGAACAGTCAGGCGACATTGTCCTACGAGAATCTCGTCAAGCTATCGGTCGGGCTTGCAGTCGATGTCGGAGAATTTTTTCGGCAACATCCGAACGAATTGCGGACTACGCGCCGTGCGATCGAACGCAAGGACCAGGGCCGGCGCGGCACGGTCGACCGTTACAGCTTCGAAATTCTGGCGACCGAACTCGCCCGAAAGCGGATGGTACCTGGGATCCTCACTGTCACCGCAACCTCGCTGGAGGAGATTGGCGGTCTCAGCCGGCACGAGGGCGAGGAATTCATCTACGTGCTGTCGGGTACGCTACGGCTGCATACCGAATTCTACGAGCCTGCTACCCTCAAGGCCGGCGACAGCGCCTATATCGACAGCACGATGGGGCATGCCTATGTCGCCGTCCGCAAGGGCCGGGAGCCGCCGGCCCGCATTCTTGCGGTGTGCTCGCACGCGACATACTGAGAAATCCGAGCCGTTCACAGCCGATAGGCGGTGCGAAATCCGCCCCAATGCTTGCCGTGAACCCGGATCGGCGCGTCGATCTCCTGCATCATGATGGTAAGGCCATCGCCCATATCCCGCGGGTAATTCTGAATCAGAAATGCGCGGGTGTTGCGCGCGGCGGCGAGCCCGGCGCGATCATCGAAGATCCGGCGGTTGCGTGAATTCGCAGAGTTCCAGGCCACGTCGCCCGGACGCTGCGGCATCGAATAAATCGCATTATGCACCGGCAGGTAGGCGTTGCGGTCGACTGCCGCGCAGAAAATCATTCGGTCGTCGCTGGCGCGGAGCGGCTCCTGGATCGGCGGCAGCACCTGTTCCAGCCAGGTCAGAAACCGGGTCCGGTATTGCTGCGGATCGGTCCCTTCGATCGGGACATATTCATTGTCGAACAGGTCTTCCGGGCTGATCTGATAACGCGACACCGCGCTCTCGAACAGGGTCGAGATCGTCGTCGCCGCGACCATCGCACGTTCGATGAAAACTTCGTTCTCCTCGCGGATTGTAGTCAGACGCGCAGCCAATGCGGCCGAAGCCGTCTCTTCAAGGGCGGCATAGGCTAGATGCACGCCAAGATGCGAGCGACCAACGACCCGCGCCTGCCCGCTGCCGATGGTGGCGAGCTCGATATCGACAAGATCGCCGATGATAAACGGGTCGCTATCGAGCGAACGCACCAGAACGCCGCCGGCGGAGAGGTCCGCTGTCTTGCCGGAACAGGACTGGCCACCGCGACGCAGTACGATCGAAATTTCGCAGGGCAGGCGGTCATGCTGCCGCCGGTCTCCGATTTCGGTGTGCCGCAGAAAGATCACGCAGCGAGTCTTGAGCTTCTGCGACAGATCCAGCACGGACTTGCCGGATTCGTCGACCTTGTCGGCATGCGCACTGGCGCTGGTGGCGGACTGTTCGATCTCGGTTGCGCCGCTCGCCACCGACGCGATGAATCCGGACGCCTCGCTGGCATTGCGCGACAGGCCGTTGGTGGTGGTGATCTGCTCGTCGGTCGCACCGGCGATGGCGGCGAAGAGCGGGCGCACCGCGTTGATCACGCCGGCAATGTGATGAACGCTCGCGATCAGCGCATTGGCGTCGGCCTGCAAGGCGGCGATCTTGCGCTTGATGTCGTCAGTCGCGGACTGGGTCTGGACCGACAGCGATTTCACCTCAGCGGCGACGACCGAAAAACCGCGGCCCGCGTCACCTGCGCGCGCCGCTTCGATCGTCGCATTGAGCGCCAGCAGATTGGTCTTCTTCGCGATGGAAGCAATCAGATTGACGATGGTCCCGATGTCACCCGATGACGATTTCAGTCCGTCGATCTTGATCGAGGCCGCGGCGGTTGCGGATGCTGCGTCCGATGCAAGATTGTCGGCCTCACGCACACGGCGGCCGATCTCGGCGGTCGATTGCGCGAGCTCCTCGGCGGCCGAGGCAAAATTGGCGGCGAGCCGGGTGGCATCATTGGACTGTGACGCCAGACATGCGGTCTGCTCGCAGATCGCGGCGAATGCATCGGTCGAGGATCGGGCCCCCTGAAACAGGGTCTCGGCGGCGCGCTCGACCGCACGGATCATGCCGGCGAGATCGGCTTCCAGGAGATCGATGGTGTCGAGAACAGCACTGCCCGCCGCTGGATTGAGCGGCGGAGAGGGCGCCGGCGAAAGCGCCACGGGTCGATCGTCAGTCATCGACAAGTCAGTGCCCCAGCCACATGCCTGTCCGAATCGGGACAAGTATAGGTGAGCCGGGGTTGCACAAACAGCAGGCAAACGCTTCCCGCGTGTGGAAAGCGGCCTTCAATCACTCAGGCGGCGCGGCCCGGCTTGACGGTCTGCCGCACCTCGAAACCCTCGAATTTAGGGTGCGACAGATAAAGCGAACCGGTGCTCTCGTTGCCGGCGCGGGCATGCGCCTTGCGGAACGCCTCGGACTTCGTCCAGTCCTCGAACGCACCGCGATCGCGCCACACCGTGTGCGAGGCGTAGAGCGTGTGGTCCTCCGCCTCCGGTCCCTTGACCAGATGAAATTCGACGAAGCCCGGCACCTCGTCGAGATGGGTGTCGCGCGTCAGCCAGACCTGCTCGAACGCAGACTCCGAACCCTTCTTCACCTGAAAGCGGTTCATCGCAATGAACATTCAAGACACTCCTTACGCGCTACCGAATTTCACATTCGCCGTTTTGGCATACCAGTCGAGCATCTGTTCGCCGTTCCAGTGCAGGACGCCGTCGAACTTGCCGATATGCTCGTAGATACGCTCCAGCGGACCGATGCGAAAGGGCTGCCCGCTGATATAGGGATGGATCGCGATCGCCATGAACTTCGCGCGCTGTTCGCTTTCAGCATAGAGCCGCTCGAAACTTTCCACGGCGCGCTTGTAGAGGTGGTCGCTCTCGTGATGCTGCACCAGCATCATGGGGATGTCGTTCAGTTCCACGGTATAGGGCAGGGTGACCAGCGGTCCCTTGGCGGTGCGGATCACGGTCGGTTCGTCGTCATAGGCAAAGTCGCCGGTGTAGCGGATGCCGGCATCGACCAGATGTTCCGGCGTCTCGAAGGTCTGGGTCAGGCCGGGCCCAAGCCAACCGACCGGGCGCTTGCCGGTGAATTTTTCGATGATGTCGCAGGAGCGGAAGATCATGCCGCGCTGATCCTCCACCTTGTGGATCGGCCCCTGGTCGTAGGCATGGCCCATGAATTCCCAGCCGAGATCCTTGCACTCCTGCGCGACGCGCGGATAATCCTCGCAGACCCGGGCGTTGATCGAAACCGTAGGCTTGATGCCGAGGCGCTTGTAGAGATCGAAGAAGCGCCATACCCCGACCCGCATGCCGTATTCATGCCAGCTCCAGTTCGGGACGTCGGGCAGCATCGGCTGGCCGGTGGGAGCGGGGAGCACCTGCCGCGCCATGGGACGGGCGATATCCCAGACTTCGAGATTGACGATGGTCCAGACCACCATGCGCGCGCCGCCCGGCAGCTTCAGCGGCGGGCGATCGACGATCGCGGAATAGTCGGCGCGTTGACTCGGTATCATGCTTTCGGTCATTGAATCCTCTCGTGCGGCGGCGCGCATACTAACCTCAGGACCCGGTACGGCAAGGTGCGAGCATGAAACTTCCGCTGACCGGAGGCTGCCAGTGCGGCGCGCTCCGCTACGAGATCCGCGCAGAGCCGCTCTCGGTCTATGTCTGCCATTGCACCGAATGCCAGAAGCAATCGGCTTCGGCTTTCAGCATGTCGGTGATGGTGCCGCGGGACTCGCTGGTCTACAGCAAGGGCAAGCCGCGGCGCTTCGAGCGGACGGCCGATAGCGGGCGTGTCATCGCCAGCGACATGTGCGAGACCTGCGGCGTGCGGCCGGTCAATCATCCGCTGGCGAACGACAAGGTGTCGATCCTCAAGCCGGGCACGCTCGACGATACTTCCTGGCTGCATCCGGTCGGACATATCTGGACCAGGAGTGCGCAACCCTGGGTGCCGATTCCGGCGGACAGTGTCATTGATGAGGGCCATCCGTCCGATCTGAGCGGGCTGATCGCGGCGTGGACCGCGTATCGGGCGGGAATGCGATAGAGTGCGGGCCTTTGGCCCGTCATCCTGAGGCGCGAGCGAAGCGAGCCTCGAAGGATGATCGGCCGTCGCCCTTCGAGGCCCGCGAACCGCGCGGGCACCTCAGGGTGACGGGGTCGATATAGTGCGCAATCAGACAAAGCT
>JAEZBA010000454.1 GCA_023430245.1 Pseudomonadota bacterium | reverse complement strand
GCGTATGGCCTTGCCATAACGCTCGGCGCCGCCCTGACCGGCTTCGTGCTGTGGGCTGCGATCGTGCGCGACCCGCTGGGCGGCGAACCCAGTGCGCAGGTGGCCCTGCCCCCGGTTCTGGTCCCGGAAGCACCTCCCCCGCAACAGGCCGCGGCGATCGATGCCCCACGCAAAGACGCGCCGCCGCCCGGAACGCAGATCGTCAACATCATCGACGGTTCGACCGGCAAGAAGCAGGAGGTGGTGATCGGGGGCGCTGCCGAAAGCAAGCGCAGCGGCGCCGATCCGCGCCTGATCGAGTCCTCGCGCCATGGACCGATACCCAGAATTGCTGCCGACGGCCTGCGTCCGTTCGAGGCCTATGCCAGCAAGCCGGTTGCCGGGAAGTCCAACCCGGACGGCCCGCAGATTGCAATCGTTGTCGGGGGACTCGGCATCAGCGCGACCGCAACCGCAAATGCCCTGTCGAAACTACCCAACGCCGTCAGCTTCGCCTTCACCCCCTACGGCACCGACCTCGACATGCTGGTCGCGCAGGCCCGCGACAAGGGCCACGAGGTGCTGCTGCAGGTGCCGATGGAGCCGCACGACTATCCGGAAAACGATCCCGGCCCGCAGACGCTGTTGTCATCGCTGTCGGCCGAGCAGAATGTCGATCGTCTGCATTGGCTGTTCAGCCGCATGCAGGGCTATGTCGGCGTCACCAATTTCATGGGCGCCCGCTTCAGCGCGTCCGACCACGCGCTCGCGCCGGTGCTGCGTGAATTGTCCAAGCGCGGCCTGATCTATGTCGATGACGGCTCGTCGCCGCGCAGCCAGGCCGGGCAGATCGCCGGCGCCAACAAGCTGCCCTATGCCAAGGCCGAGGTGGTGATCGACGCGACCCCGAGCGCGGCCGAAATCGACAACGCGCTGAAGCGGCTCGAAACGCTGGCGCGCAGCGGTAGCGGCGTCGTGGTCGGATATTCCTCGGCGCTGCCGGCCAGCATCGACCGGATCGCCAAATGGGCGAAAGCGGCGCAGGACCGCGGTATCGTGCTGGTTCCGGTCACCACGGCGGCGGTGCGGGCGCGCTCGAGCTAACATTCCGGCCCTCACGCGCGATCCTGCCTCCGATCATGCCCGCTATCGTGACCCTGATCTTGCAAAAGCCGCAGGCTGCGGCACACAATCCCGCATGACCAAAGATAAATACGACGACCTGCCTTATCGCGCCTGCGTCGGAATGATGGTGCTGAATCCCGCCGGTCATGTTTTCATCGGCCGGCGCACCAATGGCCCTGAGCATGTCGACGCGATCCATTCCTGGCAGATGCCGCAGGGTGGCGTCGACGACGGCGAAGACCTGTACGCGGCCGCACTGCGTGAATTGCAGGAAGAGACCAGCATCCGCTCGGTGGTGAAACTCGGCGAGATCGACGACTGGTTGACCTATGACATTCCGCGTCAGATCGCCGGCCGCGCATGGAAGGGCCGCTATCGCGGTCAGAAACAGAAATGGTTCGCCTTCCGGTTCACCGGCAACGAGAAAGAGATCAACATCCTCAATCCCGCCGGCGGCCATAAGCCGGAATTCGTCGAGTGGCGCTGGGAGCCGATGCGCAATCTTCCCGACCTTATCATCCCGTTCAAGCGTCCGGTCTACGAAGCCGTGGTGAAGTCGTTCTCACGCTTTGCGGCATGACCCTTGGCGGGGTGCATCGCGTACCGAACCTGTAGAAGTGCAGCGGGGCGTTTCGCCGCAGCCGGACGCCGTGACGTTGCCGTTTCGCGTCCCTAGCTCACCCCGGATCAACCCGGAGGATGACGGCAACCATGCTGGACGCGAAACGCCTGCTCGACCAATTCCTTGGCGCCCCCACGCAGGGCTTGCCGCAGGTTCAGAACCGGGGCGGCGTTCCGGCCCAGCAGCCGCAGTCGGGAGGCTTCGGCGACATTGCCGGCGGTCTGGCTGGTAGCCTTGGCAACGTGCTCGGCGGCAGCATGGGCGGCATCGGTGGCGGCGCCGTCGCCGGCGGCCTTGCCGCCTTGCTGATGGGTTCCAAGTCCGGGCGCAAGATGGCCGGCACCGCGCTCCAGCTCGGCGGCATGGCCGTGGTCGGGGCGATCGCCTACAAGGCCTATCGCGACTGGCAGGGCGGAAAAACCGTCACACAGTCGACGATACCGCACGGCGGACCCGCATCGCTTCAGCAACCGCCGGCAAATACCCCGTTTTCGCCGGCGAGCGAAGCCGAGCAGCAATCGTTGAGCCGGCACCTGCTGCGCGCGATGATCGCCGCGGCCAAGGCCGACGGCCATATCGACGCGAAGGAGCAGGCTGCAATCTTCGCCGAGATGGACAAGCTGCCGCTGGACACTGATGACAAGGCATTCGTCATGGACGAGTTGCGCAAGCCGCTCGATGTCGACGCGGTGGCCCGCGCCGCCCGCACGCCGGAGGAGGCCGCGAGCATCTACGCTGCGTCGCTGCTGGCGATCGACATCGACAATCCGTCGGAGCGCGCCTATCTCGGGCTGCTTGCGGCGCGGCTCCGGCTGGATGACGGGCTGGTGAAGCATCTGCACGCGACTCTGGAAGGCGCGACGTTGCCGGCGACGGTGAATGCGGCGTAAGCCGCCTGCTCACCCGCGCACCCCGGACGTCGTCATTGCGAGGCGCGAAGCGTCGAAGCAATCCACTCTTGCTCCGAGGTTTGCTTCGCTTCGCTCGCAATGACGCGGCCTGATCCGAAAACAAAAAAGCCGGGCACTGCCCGGCTTCTTTTTATTCTCGGTGAGTATCGCTTCAGATGAGCATCGCGCTCAATGCATTGCGGTGCCCTGCAGGTGATAATCCAGCGCCTTGAAATGGTCGAGCCGGGCGATCTCCTTATCGAGCACCTCGCTCGCATCCATCTTCGCCACCTTTTCCTCGACCGCCTTAATGTGCGTCGCTAGAACGGCGCGATCGAATTCCTCGACCGAAGCCGCCGTATCGGCCAGCACCGTGAGGCCGGCCGGCGACACTTCGGCGAACCCGCCGAGGATCACGATCTTGATCTCTTCGCCGCCGCGCATGATGGTGAGGATGCCCGGCCGCAACGCCGCCACCAGTGGCGCGTGACCGGCGAGCACACCGAAATAACCCTCCGAGCCCGGCACGTCGACCTGATCGACTTCGCCGGACAGGAGAAGCTTTTCGGGGGAGACGAGATCGAATTGGAATGTGGCCATAGTTTCTTACCGCGTTCTCAAACCGTCGTCCTGAGGTGGCCGCTGCAAGCGGCCCTCGAAGGATGGCGGTCCGGGCCGTCGCCCTTCGAGGCTCGCTGCGCTCACACC
>JAEZBA010000352.1 GCA_023430245.1 Pseudomonadota bacterium | reverse complement strand
GCACCGACGTCGCCCAGGCCGAGTCTCGTGTGGCGGCCGCGCAATCGCAGTTCCTCACCGCCCAGGCTAACCTGACCACCTCGCGCGCTGCCTATCGCCGGGTGATTGGGCTGGATCCGGGCCGTCTTGCAAACGGTACGCCCGTCGATCGGTTCGTCCCACGCACGCTCGATCTGGCGGTGGCGCAGGGGCAGTCCGAGAACCCGTCTGTCGGCGCGGCCGAATTCGGCGTCGATGTTGCGCAGCTGCAGGTGAAAGTCAACGAGGGGTCTCTGTACCCGACCATCAACGTCACCGCGTCGGCCCAACGAAGCCATTGGCCGAGCGAGAACAGCGTGCAGAACTTCACGGGCTCGGTCGTCGGTCAGATCACGGTGCCGATCTATCAGGGCGGGCAGGAATATTCGTTGATCCGTCAGGCCAAGGAGACCGTCGGGCAGCGGCGTCTCGAACTCGCGCTGAACCGCGATCAGGCCCGCGCCAATGTCGTTCAGTCCTGGGGCCAGCTGGATGCCGCCAAGGCGCAGATCGACGCGACGCGTTCGCAGGTCACGGCTGCGGAGATCGCTTTGAACGGCGTCCGCGAAGAAGCGCGGGTCGGTCAGCGCACCACCCTCGACGTTCTGAACGCGACGCAGGAATTGCTGAATGCGCGGGTTGCCCTGGTCACGGCACAGCGCGATCGCGTCGTTGCATCCTATACGCTGTTGTCGGCGGTCGGCCGGTTGGCCATTCCGGTCCTCGGCTTGCAGGTCCCGCTCTACGACCCGATGATCCATTACCAGCAGGTGCGTGACGCCTGGATCGGCATCCGGACACCGGACGGCCGCTAGACTGGTCGCTGTGTGGGGCGCGGCGGCCGTTCATCCACATGCCAAAATGCCTTCGGATTGCGTTCCGAAGTTCGCGTGCAATACTCCCCAAGCTCGGCAAAAACAGCGATAGTGATGCGTTGATTCGGCGTTGTGCGACACGGCCCTCGGCGTCGCTGTTGCATCGGAAGTTTGACGAATTTCGCAAAAGCGTGACGAGGCGGGATGAACCAGCCGGCAAAATCGCATGAACCGTCAATGGAGGAGATTCTCGCCTCCATCCGCCGCATCATCGCCGACGATGACGCCAAGACGCCCGAGCCGGCCGCGATTGTCGAGCCGCCTCCGGCACCGGCCCCAAGTCCGGTGGTTGCCGCCGCACCGCCGCCGATGCAGGTGGCGGCGCCATCACCGGTCGATTTCCTGAGCGAGATTCCGCCGGCCGCGCCACTTCCGCCGACACCAGAGCCGCTGCAGGAGGCGCCCGATATCCTCGACCTGACCGAGGACATGCGCGCGCCCGAGCCGCTATCGGCAGCTCCATCGTTCACGACGATCAATGCGCAGGCCGATGTTGTGTTCGCTGACAGTCCTCCGCCACAGGTCGAGCCCGAGCCCGAGCCAGAGATGCCCTCGATGCAGGCGGACGAAACGCCGGCATACGATCCTCTGGAGGCCGCGCGGCAAACGCTTTCGGAACAGGTGGAGATGGACCGGCCATTGCTGTCGCGGTCGGCAACCGCCGCGGTCGATTCCGCCTTTGCATCGTTGACGCACACGGTACTGAGCCAGAACGCGCGAACGCTCGACGATCTGGTCAAGGATATGCTGCGTCCGATGCTGAAATCCTGGCTCGACGACAATCTCCCGAGCCTTGTTGAACGGCTGGTGCGTGCCGAGATCGAACGGGTCTCGCGCGGGCGCTAGTGATCCGATTCTAACGTTCGGTTCCCTTTTCGGCGACCTCTTTTGCGAACGTTAAAATCAGAGGACCACTAGCAAGCATCTGATTCTAGTGGAGCTTTGAATTTGACATTCGCTCTGCGAACTCGTGGCCAGGTGGGTAGCGAATGTCAAATTCGCTCCGCTAGACGACGTCCGACGGTGGCTGCGTTTCAGCGCGCCGTCGTTTCAGCAGGCCGCGCGCAAAGATCGCGCAGAGCAGGGGAAAGCCGACCGCCGACGTCAGGAAGACCGGCACTGCCGTGAACCGGTCGACGACCGGCGCGGCTGCCGCGACACCTGCAGTAATGCCCATGTACAGCGCCGAGGAGAAGATCGCGAGCGCGGTGCCGCGTGCCTGCGGCGACATCTGAGTGGCGTTGGTCTGGAAGGTGTTGTGCACCATGTAGAAGCCCAGGCCGATCAGGGTGGTTGCAAGCGGCCCGAACCACCAGACCGGCTGAAACGACAACGTCAGGAAACCGATCGAGACCAAGGCCCCGCCGGTAATGACGAGCCCGATCTGGCCCAGGCGGTTGACCAGCATGCTTACGGCGAATGTGTAGATAAGGCCGCCGATGGCGAAACAGCCGACCACCAGTCCGACCATCGTGAAGCTGAGGTCAAATCGCAAATGCAGGTCGGCGCCGACAAAGGACAGAACCGCATAGAGCAGGGCCGCCTCGACGAAGACGCAGAACGTAATGAAGCGCGCCCAGGGTGAACTGAGAACGATCCTGTATTCGGCGATCAGTCCGCCCTTGCGCAAGGCGCGCGGACTCGATGCGCGGGTGGCCTGATTGAAGGCCAGCTCTGCGATCAGGGCCGCAGCTGCGATCGCGAATATCCCGCCGAGAATAAAGAACACGTTGCGCCAGCCGAACATGTCGCCGAGCACGCCGCCCGCGACCTGACCGAACAGCAAGCCGGAGATCTGTCCCGTGAGGTAGCGGCCAAGGACCTGCTGACGCTGATCGTAGGGGACCACATCGCCGATATAGGCCATGGCCAGAGGGATGATGCATCCGGCTGCCAGTCCGCACAGCAGCCGGTAGGCAACGAGTTCGGTGAGCGAGAAGGCAAGCCCGCACAGGACCGTGGCGGCGGCCGCAATCGCACTGAGGCCGGCAACCGAATAATATTTGCCGAAACGGTCGCCGATTTCGCCCGCAAACAGCTGAACCGTGCCGTGTGCGAGCCCGTAGGCGATGACCACGACGGAGGCGGCGCCGATGGTGACGGCGAGGTCGGTCGCGATCTGCGGCAGCAGCGAATCCGACACCCGCACCATCGCCTGGCTGGCAAAGCCGGCAAGCGACAGAAGAAAAATGGCCCGGTTCGGACTCGATACGGCAACAGAATTGGCCACGATTTTAACGTTTCACCGCAATACGGATATTTGCGCGATTGTTGACAGTTTACATGGCGGCGGGCTTTGTAGCCCGCGCGTGCCAAACGCAGAAACCCCGAATTTCCAGATGATCGACAAGACCTATCAGCCGTCCGACGTTGAGCCGCGCATTTCACAGGCGTGGGAAAATGCCCTGGCGTTCCGTGCCGGCCGGCCGGACCGCGCCGACGCGAAGCCATATTGTATCGTTATTCCGCCGCCGAATGTGACCGGCTCGCTGCATATGGGCCATGCGCTCAACAATACCTTGCAGGACATCCTGTGCCGGTTCGAGCGCATGCGCGGGCGCGACGTATTGTGGCAGGTCGGCACCGACCATGCCGGCATCGCCACCCAGATGGTCGTCGAGCGGCAATTGATGGAGCGCCAGCAGCCCGACCGCCGCAGCATGGGCCGGGAGAAGTTCCTGGAGCGGGTCTGGGAGTGGAAGGCCGAATCCGGCGGCACCATCATCAACCAGCTCAAGCGGCTGGGCGCCTCCTGCGACTGGTCGCGCGAGCGCTTCACGATGGATGAAGGGCTGTCGAAGGCGGTCCTGAAAGTTTTCGTCGATCTCTACCGGTCGGGCCTGATCTACAAGGACAAGCGCCTCGTCAATTGGGACCCCAAGCTGCTGACGGC